>CBDVBS010000392.1:0-4069 GCA_965372275.1 uncultured bacterium
TAATGCAAGATTTCTAACCACGGAATAAAACTGACTAAATAAGGAATAAATAAGGAGAAATGCCCGCTGGGTCTTGACCGATTGGTATTTTTATATTAGTATATTAGCGAATACTAATATAGATATCATGAGTGCAAGTGCTGACAAGCTGACGAAGATATTCAAGATTCTCTCGGTGGACGCGAGGGTCAGGATCATTCAGATTCTGAATAACGGCCCCATGTGCGTGAACGCCCTCGCGTCAAGGCTCGACATCACCCAGGGGGCGGTATCGCAGCACCTGAGGATATTACGTGACGCCGGGATAGTGATTTCCGAAAAGAGAGGATATTACGTTCATTACCGTTTGAACAGGAAGCTTCTTGAAAAGTGGGGGAAAGTGATCGGGCGTTTTCTGAACGCCGAGATGATTTTCACCGATTCAGAGAGAAAGGAGACGCATCAATGCCTGAGGAAAAAGACAAGTGCCAGAAACCGGAAAACCTGAAAGGCGGGAAGCCGGGCGAATGTTCACCTGAGCAGATAGAGATTTGTCACGGGAAACAGAAAGAGCATCCTTGCGAAGATGAGAAACCTGAATAGAATCCGGATGGAATTCGATGCAGCCGGCTAATCTTATGGCCATGGCCATTATCGCGGGATCCGGGGTGATACTTATCGCCCTCGGCATCCCGTTATGGCTCAAACGTGTGAAGCCCAACCATATGTACGGCTTTCGCATCAGGGCAACCCTGGAGAATGCAAATATCTGGTATGAGGTCAATGCCCGGTGCGGCAGGCAATTATTTTTACTGGGCATTATTTCCATAGCCATGGGGATTATCGCGGTATTAACTGACTTGGGGAAAAGGGGGGCATCAGACGCCCTGTACCTCTGGATCCTCATCCTGGTACTGGGAATCACCTGGATTACCGTGACGGGATACCGATTAGCACACGGGATGGAGGGTGAAAACGGGGACGATCAATGACCATCAGATGATGGGGGGCCTTCTATATCCCAAAATATACATAATTTACAGCGACAATCCTGATTGTTGCTGTCATCGCATTCGGCTTTTCCAGTGAATTCAGCCCTATCGCCCCGGTTTTGAGGGATTTCTCGCGCCGGGAGATTCGCCGGAAATCGCGTGACAGAACTCCGCTAAAGATTTTTTGATAATTTACAATAATTCTTATATAAAGCGCATCTAAGTAGATGAAAGAAACGGGAGTTGTGGAGGTTCTATCTTAAGTGGAAATTATTGATATTCTACAATCCGCCTGGGTGGTAACTTGGGTATAACATAAAGTTGTGTCTACAATTATAACAAAACCCTAATTCTTAGGAGGTTAGTATGAATCGAAGTTCTATTCTCTATCTGGTTTTCATCCTCACCCTGGTATTCGCGATTTCGTGTTCAGGTGGGAATGGAAACGTAACCGCTCCCGGTCCAATTGATCGGGATGTCGTGTCCGATGCACAAGGCGGTACGTTGTGCATGGGGCTTTGGCAGGTTGTCGCGGATAAAGCGACAGGCAACGTAGATGTGGTCCAGCTCAGATCCGCTGACAAGGTAGTCAACGTGCTCGGTTTCATGGAGCCGCCACCGTTGACAAGCATGGACCTGGATTGGGATGACCTTTTCATCGACTGGGATAACGACCTTATCGATGTCGGCGTCATTCTCAGCCACCCGATACCCGATGATGTCTTCACCGGGTTCGATGTCCGCGGCATATGCTTTGGCCCCGAGGTCACCAATGCCGATGGTTTGACGATCGTCACCGGACCTGAATATTTCAGCGGTGAGCCGTTCGGCTATATGGACGGTCTCTTAGGCGCCCCGGATAGCTTTGGTAATTACACAGGCTTGGCGGGGTACAAGTATTTCTGCGGGGATCTTGGGGAAGATGATGTGGTGTCAGACTTTTTCAGCGATCCCGCGAATTACGCACTCAGGGGCAGTTTCCCTGCAGGCGGCATAGTCCAGCGTAACTACAACCTCGATTGGAACGGCAGCGGTTATGACCTCCTTGTCTTCAACTATGCGATATACGCCAACTATGATTGGCCCATCGGCGAAGAACCATGGGATGTTGACGACTGGTCGATCACTGCGGCCAACTCCGCCGAGGCTTTCTGCGCCAGCATAACAGAAACAGCAAACAGTCTCTGGTATTCTGATAGCTCAGGCGGCGGCAACATCAGCCTGCAGGTTGAGGTTTGGGACTGGCAGGGTGATATCACCGATGTCAGCATCGAGTCCTTAGATGGGATCGTTATCCCTCAGACCTCCTTTAATGCCACTTATCCTGGCACAGGCTTAGTCAGCACCTATATGTATGACTTCATAGATGTACCTGCTAACCCGACCAGCATGGGCGATCTGGACATCCTCATCACCGTCACCGATGCACAAACCTTCGCTGAAAGCTGGTTCCTTGACTTGCTTTCCACGGATAACGATATGTATGGTGAACAGATCTATAACTGCTTCATTCATGCAGCAACCGTTATCGAGTGCCCCATTCCGACTTGTGAAAGCACCGATCCCGGTAGTGGAACAGATGTCGTCGGCGTCGTTACGTTTACCTGCACAAACCTGATTGCCGGTGCCAGCCTTGGTGTGACATTCAGCGATGGCACCAACGATTGGGATGGTACCAGTGTAAACTACGTCAGCGCAACCGAGATGAATGCCTACATAGACCTGACCGGTGCGACAGTTGGCGATGAGCTGGATATCACCATCACCAACGGCTGCGGAACCGAAGGCACCGGCCCGGCTACATGGATGGTTCTCGGGCCTATCAGTGTCGTTGATCCCCCTAACATTGATATCATAGGAAGCTATGGTACTCCTACCGATTTAGCCTGCGATCCCACCAATGATCGGACAGCGATCTTATATCATACCCCAAACCAATGGGTACGATGGGACTCTAACTATGCAACCCCCAACGTCATGCTTCTTAATGAAACGTCATATAGGCCGGTGAGCGCGGATTGTGTATCGACTAATGTCATGTGCTATGTTGACATGTTCGGCACCGGCAACCCATCCGCATGGGAATATCTCAATTGGGTTGGCGGTATTGACGGCACTTGGCGCTGGTCGTCATCTCCTAACGAGCCTGGGGGTAAGGTTGTGGCTAACGTCCAGGGCACCCAAGAGGTCTGGACGCTATATGATCGCTCCAACTTTGGCGTTGTCTTCTTAAACCGACAAATCGGGTACGGTATTGGCGGCTTCTCGGTAACCTACCAGGCTTATAGCCCGTTCAGGGACGGCACCGGTGACACCGGCGTGGTTTTGGCTAATGTAATCGATGGAGATATGGCCATTTCCTCGGGCTCTGACCGCGACATGTATATCATGGAAGATTTGCCCGCTACCAACACCGCCGTAGTTGAGCTTTGGCGTCTCAGCGCTTCCCCGACTTTCCAATTCGCTTTCGGCGAGGATTTCCTCTATGAGCCGATCGACATCACCGTTGACTCGAGCGGTAATATCTACGTCCTCGAATTAAACTCCGACGGCGACCCAATTATCTGGGGATTTGACTCCACCGGCGCACTGATCGCCACCAGCGGCGTGTTGGATGCCGCTGCGCTTTCGGGTGATCCACTCCGCATGGATGCCGACAACCAAGGCTCCACGGACGAGATACACGTACTCCACACTGATGGTCTAACCAAGTTCAGACTGGGATAACTACAAGCTCTTATTCATGTTCCTCATACCCCCCGCTAATACGCGGGGGGTTTTTTGTGTGCCGGGCATATTCGGCAGCTTAGAGCGCGTAGCTTGGCATTTCACGAGGCTGTCTTAATACTGCATCCCCCCGGGAACGCGGGCACCCTTGCCCGCAAGATGGATAAATTAGACCTATCCCGGAAAACAAGTATTCATAATAATTGGGTACCGCACCTTTCACTCGACTTGCGCCATTCTCTTTCCGGGTGGCACCTTTCTGTCTTCAGAAGGGTGGTTTACATCACTTCATGGATTGATGAAGACCACCCCTTTACTCGAAGACTCGTAAAGATTCTCACTTGATTTTCAAGCTGCATCAGCTTTTTCAC
>CBDVBS010000393.1:0-4045 GCA_965372275.1 uncultured bacterium
GCCGAGGTCCTCGAAGACACGAAGGGCGCTTGTTTTCCCGGCACCAGACAAGCCGGTGATCACCACGATCTCCTGGCTGATTATCCCCGGCTGGTTCACCGGATTGTTTTCATTTCCTTTGACGTTTTCAGTCATCCGATTCTTTTTCACCCAGTTCAGTCAGTTCTTTCAGCACTCTTTCTTTGTGGTATCCATCGGGATCGATATCGAGATAGGTATGCAGGAATTGTATGGCGATGTTCTTCATCCCAAGGGCTTTGAACGCCAGCCCGAGATTGTAGTAAGCCCCGGTGTATTCCGCATCTTCGCTGAGAAGGCCATCGAGTTCCCGCGCGGCTTTGAGAGCATCGCCAGCATTTATCATATCCCAATATTTTATGCAACGTGACATCTTTTTTAACTTTTTCCCTCAATCGCACACTGAAGTGTGCGGCACCCGTCTGTTGTGCGGCACCCGTCTGATGTGCGGCACCCGTAAGAGGAATCAATCCTCCGGTATCGTGATTCCCTCAATGCCTAAAAGGAATCGCTTTGAATCGAGTGCAGATTTCTCTCTGCCGCCCCCGAATCCGCCGATTGAACTATCGGCCGCAATCACGCGGTGTCAGGCAATGATGATCCCAATCGGATTACGTTTCACAGCCTGGCCGACAGCCTGGGCACCCTTTGGCTTACCTACACGTCTGGCAACTTCACCATAGGATGCCGTCTCGCCATATGGAATCAGAAGCAATTGCTCGAACACCTTGTACTGGAAATCGGTCACACCCTCCAGGTCGCGAGGGAGAGTGAATTCCTTGCGCGTACCATCGAAGTATTCATCGAGTTCTTTCTTCAACACCTTCGCCACATCCGGCAGCGATGGGCTGAGCATATGCTTCCTGCAACCCCAGTAGAGTTCGGACAAACCGAATTCCGTGAAGCTCGCCCGACAGGGATGTCCTCCGGTTGTGAAATATACCGTCTCCATGTTCATTCTTCCTTTGTCAAAGCGAAGTTTAAATCATTTTCAATCTCATTTGAAGGGGGAAATCCTGAAATGTCGACATCCGGGTGGCACGGTCTGACGAGTCTTCGAGTCTGACCGTGGGAACATAAACGGGATAGTATGCCGGGATTATCTATGAAGACCACGGTCAGCCCTCGCAAGGCCTCGGGCAGACCGTGCCACCCGGAATGCTGATGCTGTTCTTACATGGATTGCTGAAATTACCTTCGAAGGGTAGCGCGTATCTATAGGTCGCTTTGCGACCGATGATACGCGCGCCTGGCAAGAGCACCGCTGTCCTCGAAGACTCGGATAGCGGTGGCACACGGATGGGGTCATTACAAAGACACGCCCATTCTCGAAGACTCGAAGTGGGCGTGGCACCCGGAGCGTGGAGTAGTGGCACACAGACGGATGTCATTTCTTGTACACTCGAAATCTATTTACGTCTGGGTGGCACTGACAAGCGGTAAGCAGAAAGCTATGCCCCAACAGAGGTCTCAAAGCTTGTCAGTGTTTTCTCAACACCGCTATCCGCGAAGACGCGTAGTAGCGGTGGCACACGGATAGAAAATGGTGAAAGTCGAGACTACTTCTCCGGTTCATCTTTATCTTCATCTTCATCGACACCGATAGGTCCTTCCGTTCCCGGCTCTTCTCCGTTGGGAGGGAACGGGATTCCCTTGCCCTGCACGACTTCGAGCTGCTTCTTCAGTCCTTCGGCAAGACCCACGACGCCCCTCGGCGTCAGGGCTACCTGCGTGTGGACGATGAATTCCTGGCTCTGGGGATGGAAGTAACCGAACTTCAGGATACCGTGCGAAGGGGACAGGGTAATCTGAAAGAAATCGGCGAATCGTATATCGTGGCTCGCTTGAGTCATGATCACTTTCTTGGGCTTCTGCGGCGGTTTTGTATCTTTCCCTATTTTCATTTTATTCCTCCTGGATATCCGGTTCTAATATTGTGAAATTGCTATCGACAAAGTCAACCATCAACAACAGATCGCTTATCAGTTCATCCTCCGACAGGGCCGTCTTCGGCAGGTCGAGGGCAAGGAAGAAGAAACGTTCCTCATCGATCACCGGCTTGATCATCGGGACCGAACCGGTAATCCTGATGATATCCCATAAATATGCTTCCCCTGCATCTTCGGGAATAAAACCGATCGGTATACCGAAATGCAGGAAGTCGTTCGAAAAATCAATTTGAACATCAATCCTCTCAACCTCGTCGCCTTCAAACGCCAGGGCGTAACCGCCCGATTCGATGACGGTATAGCTTATGTCGTTGGCGTCGAGCCATTCACCAACCACATCAACGGGGTCGGCATCCTGGGCGGTGGCGATGCCCGCCAATCCCCATATCAAGGCGGTGATCATCAATACTTGTCCGTACATAATCGACTCCTTTCGGCGATGGCATTCTACCATATAGGCGCGCGGGGTTTCACAGCCGGATGTATGATGCTATATTAATGTTCAAATGACGCTACGTGTCTCGATATGGCTGATTATTGCAGCGGTAATCTTTCTGACATCCGCGTGCTCGTCCACCGATTCCCGGATCATTGACAAGCCGTTCGAACAGCTTGCCTGGGTGGAGAGAACAAGGAGCCCCATCGCTTATGCCATGGCGGAGCGGCATTACCGGTTCTCCGCCGGGCTGAGACGGGCGGTTGCGGAAGCCGCTGATGCATTCGATGAAGCACAGAGAGGATATGAAGCACGCGAACACTCGGACCTCAACAGGTTGTTCAACCTGAAATCCATCTACGAAATATATCGTCGCGATCTCGTCGCCAACCTCTGGGTGGTGTTGTTCTTCAAGCCCGATCATCGCCCGGCGCTCTATGAACTGATATCTCTCATGGAAGAAAGATGGTATGCACAGGCGGGCGAGGGGTATGGTACGGAAATCGAGATGGCCAATCTCGTCGAACTGGAAAAGGGCCTGCGTATTGCGTCGGACTTCTTCGGACGCGATTTCGAAGTTAACTACAAATTGGGGGCAGTGCTGTACCGCGAAGGTAATCTCATCAAGGAAACCCCCGATTATGCCCTGCTCATCAACGAATCTTCCCCCCCGAAGCCTGAGAACATGTTCCAGGACGCGAGGGTGTTTTTGCGCAAATGCATCGCCGTGAGAAGCTCCTATGCCGAAGCTTACCAGCTCTTAGCATTTTGCCTTGAAGAGGAAGAGCGGGATAAAGAAGCATATAAATTCTGGAAACTAATAACAGTGATAGAGCAGGCTCATTTGCGGGAAAGCGCGGCGAACCCGGGGACAATACGGGGGGATATTTATGAAATGGCCCGGGATAAAACGGAAAAATATAAATCGACTTACGGCGAACTGTGATATATACGTTTGACGATTACTTCAAGGGAGGCCGGGCGACATGGATATTTTCATAATGTTCTTTCTTATGATCTGCGACCTCCTTTTCACTTTTTTCAATTATCGCGAGGCGGAAGAACTCAACCCGATATTCAAGAAGCTCCTCTACGGCTCAGGGCAGGTATGGTTCATATACGTGAAACTGGGCATGAACATGTTGGCCGCATTCGCGATTATCTTAATCCGGAAGTATAGACGCCCGCTCTCAATAGGGTTGGCGATATTGGGAATAATCGTCTATGGAACGGTGTTTTTTCTCCACATGGAAATCTACCAGATCAACAACGGGCACGACCCGATCACTCCGGGTCTGAAGCAAATCCTGTATGCCACCGGAGATGCGGTAGGGGATGTCGCCAAGGACATCGGGATAGAGCTGCCGGGGGGAGAGGTGATGGATGCCCCTCCGTAAACTGAGGACTCTCGCTATTTACATGTTGTTGGGAATTGCCGTGGCATTCCTGGTGGGTACGCTGTGGAACTGGATATCCGCGGATATGGTCCGTCCCATTCCCATGGCGGTCTTCATCGGTGTTCTGCTTGCCTTTATATTCTGGGCGCTGCATTACCACAGCAAGTGCTCCTCGGGTTGACAGGAAAATGGGGACAGTCACCAATGGCGCATTTTTAAGCTTTCAACACTGCTCTGGCAGCGGG
>CBDVBS010000394.1:0-4016 GCA_965372275.1 uncultured bacterium
GTGGATGCACCCTCAAATTAACTGAATTTGACAATCCCGTAACCAAACGCTATAGTATCCCGCCCTTTTTCGGGGTTTGTATATTACTGATGTCATCATTGTTGACGTAGTGGTCGTTTGATACCGGGTGGCTCGTAAGTTATTTCATTTCCCATTCGCTCTGAAAAATGCCGCAAATCATAGTTGAGAATCTGCTCAAGAAATTTTACGTTGCCGAACGTACACCCGGCGTATGGGGTGCTATGGCGGGCCTTGTGCGAAGGCGGCATCGTACGGTCACCGCATTGAACGGCATTTCGTTCTCACTCGATGAAGGCGAGATACTCGGTTATATCGGCCCGAATGGCGCGGGCAAAAGTACAACCGTCAAAATCCTGTCCGGCATCCTCGTACCCGAAGGCGGCAAAGTCGAAGTGCTCGGCTACACTCCCTGGAAGCAGCGAATTGAAATGGTGCGGCATATCGGTGTCGTATTCGGCCAGCGAACCCAGCTCTGGTGGGACCTTCCGGTAATCGAGTCGTTCGATCTATTGCGGGACATCTATAGCGTCCCGATGGATTTGTACAAACGCAACCGCGATGAGCTTGTCGATCTTCTCGATCTCTCTCCTCTGCTCGATACGCCGGTGCGGCAACTCAGTCTCGGGCAGCGTATGCGATGCGACCTCGCCGCGTCATTGCTGCACAGTCCAAAGATTCTCTACCTCGACGAACCCACCATCGGACTCGACGCGATCAGCAAGTTAGCGGTGCGCGATTTCATTCGCAAACTCAACCGCGACCGGAAGGTGACCATCATTCTCACAACCCACGATATGGATGATATCGAGACATTGTGTGAACGGGTGCTGGTTATCAACGAAGGTGAAATACTCACCGACGGCACACTCGAAGACCTGCGCGCGATGGTTACGAGAGAACGAAGGCTGACCGTTATTCTCAGAAACGAAGATGGAGATATCAGCGATCCCGAGGCCGAGGTGATCGAACGGAACGGACGGCGTGTCACGCTCAAATTCGATCCCGAACATACACCGGCAGCGGAGTTGATAAGTCGCATCGCCGCCAACTACGAAATCCGCGACCTGTTCGTGGAGAATCCGCCTATCGAGGAGATCATCGCGAAGATCTACAGGAGCATCGATCGATGAGACCGTATGCCGCAATACTCTCCGCGAGGTTCCGGTCGCTGCTTCAATACCGCGCCGCCGCATTCGCCGGATTGATCACGCAGCTATTCTGGGGTCTCATACGCATGATGATCTTCATGGCTTTCTACGAGAACGCGACATCGGATACACCGATGAATTTGGAGCAGGTTATCGCGTATGTCTGGCTGGGGCAGGCATTCATCCTGCTTGTGCCATTCCGGGTGGATGCCGAGCTTGCTGCAATGGTCAGGAGCGGTAACGTCGCTTACGAGCTTCTGAGACCGGTCGATCTCTACAACTTCTGGTACAGCCGCGCGATCGCGACACGTATCGCGCCTACAATGATGCGATCGATCCCGATAATCACCATCGCAACGATTGCAGGTTGGATACACTGGCCCGGATTATCGAGCCTGAGCGCTGGAATAGCGTGCATCGCGGGAGCCATCCTGCTCGGTTCATCAATCGCGGTGGTGATGAGCATTACCCTGTTCTGGACTATCTCCGGCAGGGGAGTCAACATGATTACCGCATGGTTCGGCTTCATCTTCAGCGGTATGGTCCTACCGTTGCCGCTCTTCCCTGACTGGTTTCAGTCGGTATTGAATATCCTGCCATTCAGGGGACTCGTCGATCTTCCATTCAGGATGCTCACCGGGCATATTCCGCCTGAGAGAGTGATTTACATACTCGGGCATCAACTTGCGTGGACGGTCGCGATAATTCTATTTGGTCGATGGCTGTTGGGTCGTGCCGTGAAACATCTCGTCGTGCAGGGAGGGTGAATTGGCAAACACACTGCATCTATATTTCAGATACATCGGCATCTCGTTACGAGGGCAGATGCAGTACCGCGCGTCGTTCATCATGACCGCCATCGGAAGTTTCCTCACAACCGGCGTGGAATTCTTCGCGATATGGGCGCTCTTCGATCGGTTCCAATCGTTGCAGGGATGGCGTCTCGAGGAAGTGGCCCTGTTCTACGGCATGGTGAATGTCTCATTCGCACTCGCTGAAGGCATCGGACGTGGATTCGATACTTTCTCGGACATGGTCAAGTCGGGCAATTTCGACAGGCTGCTCCTCAGGCCTCGTAGCACGGTGTTGCAGGTGGCGGCGCAGGAGTTGCAGCTTATGCGTATCGGACGTTTGTTGCAGGGATTGATCGTGCTGATATGGGCGGCGACCGCGTTGAATGTTGAATGGAGCATCGCACATGTCGGCCTGATGCTATTCGCTATAATCGGCGGTGTATGCCTGTTCATCGGGCTGTTCGTGCTGCAGGCGACCATGTCATTCTGGACAATTGAATCACTCGAGATAATGAACACGATGACATACGGCGGCAACGAGACTGCCCAATACCCTCTGTCCATCTACCGTCCGTGGTTCCGCAAATTCTTCACATTCGTGGTGCCACTCGCCTGCGTATCATATTTCCCGGCACTGGCGATCCTTGGACGTGAAGACACCGCCATCGGCAGCCCGCAGTGGTTTCTATGGGTCGCCCCGCTTATTGGTATTTTATTCCTGATGGTCTGTCTTCAATTCTGGAAATTCGGCGTGAGGCATTATCGCTCGACGGGGAGTTGAGAATACATGACTGAATGCGTAGCCCGGCATTCTGATGCCGGGATTACATCATTATCAATACCTCGTGTTCCAGTTTCCCGGGATGCCATACATAATAACAATTACCGGGCAATCAAACGTTTTTGCCAAAACCTTCCGCTCGCCTGTATCAAGGTCGTGCAGCCAAATGTCCTTGAAAAGTGACCATTCGATAATGTAATTCCCAGAAAGCGAAATCTGGTAGTGCGGGAACTCCCTGAATCCATAGGTCGGTTCGTAGAAGCGCTTCTCATTCGTTATGATATCCAATACCAAAGGCCTGATGATCCTGCTCCCTTCTGAATCCCTTGATATTTCTTTGCAACAAACTTTTGTGCCATCCGGTGTAATTCCCTCTAAACCGTATGCAATGTTTTCATCCATCTGCAGCAGTGTTTTCCATTCACCGGTATGAAGGTTTATTTCAATTATGTCGTTTGCGAATAGGGTAAGGTTGTTGTCAGGATCTCTCTTGCCGGGCTGGAAGAAAAGCAGGTCCCCATCATCATCCACCAGTATATTTGCCATTGTATACTTGCCATAAAGCCCGTGCGTATCAATCCATTCCGTTTCCCATGTAACGGGTTCGACTGCATATACTTCATTTCCTTCGTTCGCCGTATTACGGTCGTCCGCGAAGGGATCATCCTTGGCGGCGAAAAACAGCCTGCCACCGCCATAGCAGGCATTCGTTGAAATATTTATATACTCTGAGAAAACAAGATCCATCATTACATGGCCAAGAAGCTCACCGTCACTGATTCGGTAGACGCGGATAGTCGTGGGAGTTTCAGCATTAGCCAACCCTCTGGCTTCATCTTCAGGATCGGCATCTTCATCAACGGTTGGAAATACCGCGAATAGACCTATCAACATATCCCGCTCGCAGTCCCAAATAAAATGAGTGGGTGGAGTTATAATTTCTGATACGATAGTTGTACGCCACAATTCCGTGTCATCTGCAGTGTTGCATAGGGCTATATCGAAGTCGCCCTTCCCGCTTAGCTTCCGGGGTATTACTTTTGCCGCGTATCGACCATCGGGGGAAAACAGTACAATAGAACCAGTGCTCTCATATTCAATGAATTTTTCTCCCGACGGTATTCCGGCAAGGCAGATAGTACCCTTTATATTCTCGCTATTGGACTCGATCAACTCACTGATATCCGCCATACACATATATGCAACGATATCACCGGACGGATCGGCATAGTGGTGAAAAATCATCTCCGGCTTATATTCCGGAACCTCGGC
>CBDVBS010000395.1:0-4001 GCA_965372275.1 uncultured bacterium
TGATATTATTGACTGCATCCAGCAGGATTCGGACGTTGTCGCCCACTTATTGGGTCGGAGTATTTAGCTCGTGCGCGATACCTGAAGCTAATGTACCAATGGCTTCCATCTTATGTGCCTGGTCCAATTGCCTCTGCATGCTTGCTTTCTCGGTGATATTACGTCCAATTTCAACCACGCCGATCATTTCTCCTTCTCGATCAAAGACCGGCTCGCAGTGCAATTCAAGGATCTTACCATCCGGCGTTTGCATCTTCATGGGTTCTGCTTTTTCCCCATTAAATGCTTTAATCGCAGGGCACCCGGGGCAGAGCTTTTCCGGATCACCAATAAATTCATGGCATCTGTGCCCTATAAGTTTGTTGACCGGCGTCCTAACGAATTCGGCAAAGGATTTGTTAGCCCATAGGATTTCAAGGTCTTTGTTGAGGAAGACAATAGTTGCCGTAATCCCATCCAGGATTGCCTGTTTCTGCGCTTCGCTCCGTATCAGGGCGTCCTCGGCCCATTTACGCTCATCGATTTCTTTGCTCAGGTTTTCTTCCGCGTTCACCTGTGCCAGGTCGAATTCCATTGTTTTTATGTTGTGTGCAAGGAGTAACCGGGCATATGCCGACAACAGGCCGGTTAGAAGCAGGCCTGCAGTTAAGGCCATCCATGGCAGCCATGTTTTCCCTGCCACGATAAACTGCTCGCCTGAATTCTCAAAATCAGCATGTATGTATCTTTGCTCTGCATATAGCGCAATGCCGAAAACCAGCAGTGACAGCAGAATGCCGACAGTGATAATTACAATAAGTAGTTGCTTAGCTCTTTTTGTCATGTGCATTTTAATAGAATCATCCTTGGGCTCTATCGTGTCCGTTTTTTGAGAGTTATCAGTACTCATAAATTTCCCCTTTAACCATCTACTCTATCCGACGACACCGCACTGAGACGCCGGTTGATGCCCACAGGCTTCGGGCATCACGTCAGCTTACATGTATTCAGCGGTATTCGGTTCATCGTGTGCCCATTTAGTGCGCCGGTTTGGTCTTGATATTGTCGCTGGTGAAGTATCCCGGCGCGGATTTTGTCTTACAGAATAATATCCGGGTTTGTACCGGGGTTGGTTTAATCATTTCATATAAGAGGCAATCCACTCGACTTTCGCCATCATATAGCTTTGGCTGACACTGCAAGTCTTGCGTAGGGGGTACCCTCCGGGTCACCATCCGGGCAGGCTGTATTTGAAGATGGATGGCGAGCCTCCGGCTCGTCCCTACTATAAGCCCAATGCAGGCAAGATGCCTGCGCTACAACAAGAAAATACTAATGTGTCTTTACTATTGTAGCCCGGCATTCTGATGCCGGGAAATAAATCCTAATTCTTTCAGCTATGACTTGACTTTAAACCCGGCTGTTTTCAACAAGCCATGTGAATAAAGTATACGCATTCTTTGTGGCACCCATGTCCGAGTCTTCGAGAAAAGGGGTGGTCTTCTTACAGTGAGGGATTGTGAAGATATTAAGACCACCCTTCTGAAGACAGAAAGGTGCCACCCGGAAAGAGAATGGCGATAGTCGAGATCCGTGGAGGGTTGTCTTCTTTCCGCCCGGACCGGGGTGGATGTTTCATCAGCCGGGGCAGAGAATCCTGTTGCGGTATTTTGCTTTATCTTTTTCGATCGTCCAATCGGTTTCGATCCATTCGATGGCAGTGTTTATCATTTCAAGATCATGCTCATCTTCTTCAGTAGCGGCCATTTCCCGGAGTTTTTGGAGTGCATTCTCCGATACTCCGCCCATCCTCTTAAGGGCGGACACGGCCATAATTCGCACATCCTCATCTTCATCGTCAAGTCTTTCAATGATATTGGAGACGGCATCCTTTGCTTTTGAACCCATATACACGAATGATTTCAGCGCGCCTGACCGCACATCCGGATTTTCATCATTGAGCAAATCGATCAGTGAAGGCACGGCGTCCTTCCCGAATTGTGAAATGGCGAATGTCGCACTGGCAAGCATCATTTCATCTTCGCTGTACATAAGTTCTGTGAGCAGAGGTATGACGTCCCTTTGGCGGCGGCCGATATCGCCGAGGGCGCGCACCGCGGACCATCGAGGGGATGGCTGATATGCCCCGTAAGGGAGATCCTTGAATTCATCGGGGACGGGCGGGTCCGGTTCCCGGGCTATTCTGAGGAGAGAGGGAACGGCTTCCACCGCACACGGTCCGATGTCTCCAAGAGCCCTTGCCGCCATCATGACAAAACCTATATCTTCATCATCGAGCATTTCTATTAAGGGTGGTATTGCTGGTTTTGCCGGGAGCCCGATGCTACCCAATGCAATGGCGGCACGGGAGTGGAGGGAGTAATCATCATCGTCAAGTATCTCGATGAGAATGGGCACCGCGTCCTTGGCTTCAATGCCGATATAGGAAAGAGCGGATAATGCAGCAGAACGTTTGCCAGGGTTTTCCCACTTCAATACCTGGATCAATTCCGGCACGGCGGGTTCGCCAATTTCACCTAAGATTCTTGCTACTTTGTAGGTTGAATAATTTGGGTTGTACGTCCCGAGCAGGGCTATCAGGTGCGGTATCGGGTCGCCGCCGATATTTTCGATCGCTGATTTTGCGGCGGTGGACACATCCTCATCCTCGTCCATGAGAAGCAGGCTGAGTTTTGGAACGGCCCTCATCGCGTCGGGGCCGATGCCGCCGAGGGTCTGCACAGCGGCATAGCGGAGATACCAGTCGTCTTCAACGTCCAGCACCGCAATCAACACATCGAGTGCTTCCGGTGAAACGATGGCCAATTTACCGAGACTTTCAACCGCGTTGAGCCTGACCATCCGGTCATAATCCCCAAGATGGTCGAATAATGCGTCGATGATCCTTTCTGTCGGTTCCGCTTCACCGAGAATTACCACGGCAATCCGTTGAAGCTCAGTATCCCCCGATTGAAGGATTTCCAGCAGAATGGGGGTGGAGTCATCGATGAACGGCTTGAGTTTCCGGACTGCCACCTCAGCGGTGCCGCGCACTTCACCGTTTGGATCATTTGCCGCAAGGTGTTCAATTGACGGCAGAGCGAATATGCCAAGGAGACCGAGGTCCGCGAACCTGTTGACCGAGTGGTAACGTATTGACGGATCGGGGTCGTGCAATACGTCGAGTGTGCCGGTTATCTCGTCACCCGCATCCATGATTATCCGGGAGATTGCATCAGAAGCTGCTCTCCGTATGCGTGAGTTGTCATTTCCCATGAAGTCGGCAATCCGTTCAAGGTGGGGCAGAGAGAAGCGTCCCCAATAGGCAAATTCTTTCAGCGTGCTGATAAGGGAATTTGCGTCTTCGGTTTCGAGAGCTTCGACGAGGGGGGACATGTCGAGATTTGCCTTGGTCTCGGCGTATGCCATGAAGGGTAGTGAGAGTAGTAAGGCGGATAGAATAAGGATAATTGCCGTTTTCATGAAGGAACCTCCCCACGCTGATTATAGATAAGGTTACCATGGGAGAGGCAGGTCGTGAAAGTTTTTGGGGTTGTGTTTGTGGATGAATGGGAACCACAAGTGTCTTTCTTACTGGAGCGCTGGCTTCCAGCCGGCATGTTGAAAAAGTCTTCATTCGGAATGATGGGTGAATTGATTGTGTGCCACCGCTATCCGAGTCTTCGAGGACAGCGGTGTCATGTAATAAGCGCGCATCATCGGTCGCTTTGCGACCTATAGATACGCGCTACCCGTTCGGGTGACTTCTTTCCAGCCGGCATGTTGAAAAAGTAAGGATGTGCCGAAAAAATGGGACAGGCCTCAGTAGTGTTGGCGTTGGGCAACAGGTATGATGCGCTGTTCGGAGGTGACGTTCTCCATTTCTAAAGGCCAGTCCCTATTTTTCGTCCATTCGGAATGATGGGTGAAATGATTGTGTGCCACCGCTATCCGAGTCTTCGCTGATAGCGGTGTCATGTAATAAGCGCGCATCATCGGTCGCTTTGCGACCTATAGATACG
>CBDVBS010000396.1:0-3989 GCA_965372275.1 uncultured bacterium
CCTTTTTCCCGAACAGCGCGCCGAACTTCGCATGGAATCTGCGCAATTCCTTCTCCTGCACCCACTTCGTCCCCATGGACATTAGGTACTGCCTTATCCCGTGCGGCTGTATCGGTTTCTGAACATAAAGCAGCTTATCCACCGGGGGGACACGTCTTGCGATTTCCTCCGGCTCGACATCCGAGAATGCCGTCACTATAACGATTATGACATTCGGATCGAGCTTGCGTATCTGCTCCGCCGCCCATATTCCATCAGGTCCCGGCGGGAGACGCTTGTCCATATATATAAGTGCAAACGGGTTATTCTCGTTAATTGCTTCCCGAACTTTCTCAACCGCCTCTTCACCCTGACGCACCAGCACCAGTTCAACAGGACCCACAATGCAATCCCCTTCGATGCCGCCCTCAACATCAAAGAGTTTCGAGGACATATCGGCCAACCTTTGCATACTGTCGGTCAATTCAGCGGACGGTGACAGAACTTCCCTGTATAATTCAAGAATGCTTTCTTCGTCATCACACGCAAGAACCCTCAAGCAATTCGTGGATACCTCACACTCAGACATCACTCTTCCTCCTTGGTAACATAGACTTCATGATCATGGGGAAACAGAATATGCATGCAGGCCCCATGTCCTGCTCCTTCGCTTTCAGCCCGGAGGCTTCCCCTCATCGATGAAAGCGTGTTCGCGCACCAATGCAGACCGTTACCCCTGTTTCCATTTCCCTTGGATGAATGCCCGCGATTGAATATCGACTCGATCCTATCGGCCTCGATACCTTCACCGTTATCACGGATGCGGAGGTGAACGAAGGCTTCGCCGTCGATATCCTCTTCATTGGCATGAATATCGATCCTGCCCTCCTCAACTTCCGCCCTGCGAATTGCCTCCGCCGCATTTATCAGTAATTCGGTAAGAACTTCCCTGGCAGTAATCCTGTGAATACTCAGCGGATCGAGTTCATCCAACTCCGGGGCTACCTCAACCGTGACCGATTGCTTCAGGTCCTTCGGCAGAAGCTTGATCGATTCGGCAAGTATGTCGCCCAGTTTAACCTTCTCCACGGGTTTCTCGAACCTGCCTGTATTGCCATAATCGTTCAAAAGTCCCACGATCTCATTCGACCGGGTGAGCAGATCGCCCAATTTACCGGTCATATCCTCTGCAAGGCTGGACAGGTTATCGATGCCAAGGTTGAGGAATTCCTTCAGGTCTCTCTCCCTCTCGGTGGGAGCATGACCTTCCGATAACTCCTGCTTCGCCGTTTTCATCTGCTCTATCGGTATCTTGGACAACCTTTCTCGCATTATATCTATTTCGCCGATGATCGGATTCAGGATGTTACGCACATTGTGCAGGACCAGCGAAATCATCTCGCCCTTACCCGCTGAGTAGGATTGATCCATCAATTTCTTTCTCGCTTCGTCCAACTGTCGGACCATACCGTCAAATTCACCCGCCAAGGTACCGATCTCATCATCACGATCGACCCCGAAGCTGTTCGACAAGTCGTTGCTCTGCCCGACCTCTACAACATGCCCGGTGAGTCTGGTTATCGGGTTTATGACCGTTCGTTGAATAAGCACTAACAAAACAAGCAAGATAAGTATTGCAGCGGCTAACACCGATATCTGCGCGAAAGTAACCACGCTGCGTCCCCGTGCTAAAATCTCGCGGGGGATATCGGCACGTAACAGGAATGCCGGTTCACCATGGATATCATCAAGCACCTTGTATACATTGATATGATCATTGCCCCCCTCGGTGATCGCGAATGATTTCCCGCCTGACAGGAGAGCCGCAACCGTTGCATCATCCTCGGGGCGGGTGACGGAACCTGCCGGCAGAAGCTCGAAATCGACATGGATCTGACCTGCCAACATCTTGACGGCGTTATCATCCAGGAAGCGTCCCAATATGAGTATATTTTCACCGGGGCCGGACCCACCTCCCGGATGAACCGGGTATGCTGATACCATCATAGGCCCGCCTGAAGTCATCGTTATCCGGGGCTTCACATCATTGACATTCTTAACCTGTTCGAATTGCATACCATCAAGTAGTGTGCAGAGAGAAAAACCATCCACCTCAATCGGTTCTCCGGTCTGGCCGCGCACTTCATTCCAGCTAACGTTACCGTTCGAGTCACATATATAGATTGCATTCAGATGATTCCGCTCAAATGACGAGGACGTAAACCCCGATTCGGCAAACCCGGAATCCCCCTCAACCGCCAAGTTGTTCATCCCTTCCGACGACGCCCAATCCCTGCAAAGCGTGTCAAGATACTGCTGTTCCCTTTGAAGCACGCTTACGCATCGATCGACATCTTTGATGGCTTCCCTTTTCTCTAATGCCTCGAAACTCGGGTATATGACCAGGTTCAGAATTTCATAGTCCAACGCTACAAAGAGCGCAATCACCATGAACAGGATCCATAGAATTTTCGTCCTCAGAGAGATATCCCGCGCCCTCCTGCTTTGTCACGAATAAATATACACACCATCCCCCCCTGCCATTTCTCAATGCTGTAAATAATATCTTTATGATTAAGTGAGAGAGCTTAATAGACTTTTAAAAATGGGGAATTAGCTAATGATCCCCTTCCCCCCGAGCCTCATCGACCTTCTTGCGTCTCTCATCAAGCAGTTGTTTGATCTCTTTTTCCTTGCCGTATCCGAGCGGATGGTAATAGATCGTGCCAATCATTTCTTCCGGCAGGAAATCCTCGGCGACCCAGCCGCCCTGCTCGGCGTGGGCATATCGATATCCCTCGCCGAAGCCGAACTGCTCCTTCTCCTCGGGGAACGGGGCATTCCGAAGTTTCAACGGTACGGGATAATCCTTCCCGTCCCTGATATCCTTCATCGCAGCATCGATTGCCATGTATGATGCATTCGACTTGGGACTCACCGCGACATAGATCGTCGCCTGTGCGAGAGGGATCCGCGCCTCTGGCATGCCGACGAATTCAACCGCCTCGCGCGCGGAATTCGCGACCATTACCGCCATCGGATTGGCGTTGCCCACATCCTCCGCCGCCTGGATCACAAGCCGCCTCGCGATGAATTTCGGGTCCTCTCCCGATGCGAGCATCTTCGCCAAATAATAAATCGCCGCGTCGGGATCCGAACCGCGAAGGCTCTTGATATATGCCGAAATCGTGTCGTAATGCGCGTCCCCCGCCCTGTCATAATCGAGATACGCGCCGTCGAATACGGTCTGTATCGTGTCATCGGTCACTTCCCCGCCTTTCGCCCTGAGATGTTCCGACAACACCTCGACTGCATTGATCGCGACCCGCGCATCGCCATTGGACAGGCGCACTAATTTATCGACCTGCGCGTCGCTCAGTGCAAACTCTTCCAGACCGGATGAATGTTTCCGAATATACTCAACCGCCCTTTGGAGGATAACTTGGAGGTCATCATCCTTGAGCGGTTCAAGTTTGAATATCTTCAACCTCGACAGCAAAGCCCTGTTCAGACTGAAGAATGGATTCTCGGTGGTCGCCCCGACGAGAATGATGGTGCCTTCCTCGACGTGCGGGAGGAACGCATCCTGCTGAAGTTTATTGAAACGGTGAAACTCATCGATGAAGAGGAGCGTACGCAATTCCTTGAGTTCAAGACGTTCCCGGGCAAGGGCAATCGTCGCCTTGACCTCCTTGATTCCCGATGTGACCGCCGAGAATTCGACGAACGGAATCCTGAGCACTTCGCTCAACAACCGGGCGATCGTAGTTTTACCGGTGCCCGGGGGTCCCCACAGGATGAATGAGAACGGCAGCCCGGAATCTATCATAAGTCTGATCGGGCCGTTCGGTCCCATCAGATGTTCCTGCCCGGTTAATTCATCGAGAGTACGCGGCCTGAGCTTCGCCGCGAGTGGACGCGCCCCGGCTCTCCTTCGCGCACGGTCTTCATCACTTGGCCCGAAAAGTTCCATGGCTCACCTCTTATTCCCTGCCATGAGGAAGGTGGTT
>CBDVBS010000397.1:0-3980 GCA_965372275.1 uncultured bacterium
CTCAGCCTGCAGCGAAATTCGGAACTCAATCCCCTGGGAGATGAGTTCCTCAGCGTCGCAGCGAAATTCGCCGCCTATGGAGTGCTCCCCGGCGGGATGGGTTCGAATTCGTTCGGCGATAACGAACCGTATCCAAAACCCGGCATCAGCTTCATTCTGCGGATGAGGGCAATGCACCCACACCCGAACTGGGATAAGATTGTCAAGCTGCCGGTATCACACGAGGGTCTGGATCATGATGCATGGGTGTTCTACGCGATGGCAGAACCGATTCCCGATAGTGAAGGCTGGGAATGGCTCTACGAAATGCCGCTCGCGCAATATTTCCCCGGGATCGAATGGGTGGTGGTGCGTTCAAGCTGGGACCCGAATGCGATTTATTTCGCGTGCAAATCCGGTATCGCGGGTTACGGTCACAACCACCTTGACCAGTGTTCAATCATCCTCGCGGCGGGCGGCAAATGGGCATTGTTCGATAAGGGTGTCGGTGGTGATATGTCCACACGCTGGGCTGATTCAACCGTGAACAATTATTTCGAAGCACCGATAGGGCATAACACGATCGTGATCGGGGACGGCATATACGACGACCTCGGCATGTGGCCGGACAACCCGAAATATTTCGCGAAGCCGGGGAAGATCGAGAATTTTATTTACAATAAAGAAAGTGGAGTTATCACATTCACTGCCGACGGTTCCGGGCTGTTCCCGACTGAACCGGTAACTAAATTCAAACGACATTTCTATGTGAACATAAACGCCGCGAAGCAGGATGATTTGATACTCGTTGTAGACGAGGTAGAGCTTTCAGAGCCACGCATAATTCGATCCGCGTGGCATAGCAGGTCTGAGTGGAAAATAAACTATGGTGGATTGAATGAGTGTATGTCCGAACCGGCACCGCAATTATGGTACGGCTCAACCAGGGAATTAGAGACATCCGTTGATTTCCAGGATACGGGAATGGAGGATCGGAATACTCATGTTTTGTTTATTGGCCCACCTGGGGAAGTAAGCAGCATCAGAATGGGCTATACAATCAGGTTATTCCCGTATGAAGGAAGTGACGGCTACGAGGGAGTCCAGGAGATGGAAGACGGCAGGTTCAACTTCCTGACTCCATGGGCAAGTATCTACTGGGATCCGGAGACCGGTTTATGGTCCGGGGATATTGGGGTTGAATGATTTTTCGGGAATAAATTCCGGAATGCCCCCCCTAACCCGGGTGCCGCCTACAAACGAGTCTTCGAAGTTTGTAGGTGATCAATATGAAGGAAACGAATCAAGGCAGGTCTTACACTACCACTCCTCCCCCAACAACAAATCTCCTTCTGATTGGAGTCGCGTGGATTTAATCCACCTGCTTTCGCATTTCATTTATTCATACAGGAGAACGTCAGTTCATGAGCGTGACCAGGAATGTTGAACCGTGGATATTTAGACGTTTTGTGGAAACCGGATTGCATGGGTATGACGTTACCATATTCACCTACAAACTTCGAAGACTCGTTTGTAGGCGGCACCCAGACTTGAGACAGAATAATTTATGCAACGTTAGGATTAATTAAAAAAGAGCTCTACAAAAAACCCCTCCTTGCGGAGGGGATTTGCCTTCCTTTCAAATCAAAGTTCAGTTTGCGGGGGGCATCTGTTCCGAGTGTCCGCAATCGTTGCATACCTGCACCTTCATGCCTGACACCATCAGTTCGCTTACGTTGAACGAGCGGCAGTTTGCACAGCCGATAAGCAGCGACATATCCTCGAGGTAATCAAGGAACTCGCCCACTTCACCTGCACCGGGTACGGAAAACCGCACTCTTCCACTTTCTCCCTGGAATCCCGTGGGCAGGTTTCTTCTCTGATCTTCAATCCGCAAATTAACCACCACGCTATTTCAAAATTCTTGCTTTCACTTCCCGGGGATAAAACCCCGGGGGCTTGAATGGTATTCCATAATTACTGATGCAAAATACAACCCGTTTTATATCAATACGGGCACAATAATTCAACCCTATCCGGGAAAAGTTACATTTTCAACAGGTTCGTCAAGGATTTCGCCGATTCTCTTGAGTATCAATTTCTGAGATTCGGTGCGGTATTCCGGGTCAAGGATCTTCTCGCGGTCTTCGTATTTCCAGCTTCCCATAAAAACAAGACGCCCGCTTTTATCGAGCACGAGTATCATGGGATGAATCAATATCCCCAAGTCGTAATGCATCAGGCTCTTATCGTCGTCCAGCCAGACGAAATCAATATTGGTTTCTTCCATCCAACCTTCAACATTGGACCTGTCATCGTCATTGACGCCGAAGATATAAACATCATCGCGTCCGCCATATGCTTTCAGGATGTCATAGAAGAAAAACGTGTTGTTCTCCCCGAAAATATCCATCAGGCTGAAGAAGTAGAGCACCGTGGCTTTATGCTTTTTGGCGGCAATTCCCGAATTGTAAAGGCGACCCGTATTGGTGACGGCCTCGATATCGGGCAGGATGTAGCCCACGGTCAGAAGTTCCCTGAGGCGATACATATCGACGTACTCGATCATCTCACTCTGAACCAGGTACCAGGTGTCGTCGATCTTCTCGAACACGAACACTGTCGGGATATGCTGGGTGTAACCGGCCGCCCTGTATCTGACCTGGCACTTCGAGCGATAGTAATTCTCGCTGAGGAAGGCCCCGTATTCGATGATCACCTGGATGCTCTCTATCTTTCCGTAATCGGCCAAAAGCGCCTGGAAATCTTCTTTCACTTCCTCGTACGTCAACACGTAGGTGTTCTGGATAAGTCCGCGATCGGGATGAAAGTAGGTGGACATCTTATCGACGTTGCCTGACGAATAGGCAATGACAAAGTCCTGGAAGAAGACGGGTATCTCACCCTGGGCGATCTGGGCGGTTGCCGGTGCACTCCCAACAAGCACGGGGATAATGAGAACTATCATCACCAAGGGAAGAAACCGGATTTTTAGTCGTTTGTCCATCATTCTACAAAATATAATTTACAAACAGCCCCCGCTCAGGCGGGGGGCATACGTGATTTCAAATCGACACAGCAATACCCCACATAATGGATGCGGGTATCGCTGGAAACGTCACGACTTTAGAATATGTAGCTTCCACCTATGGTCAGATCACCATCGATAAACCCGGCCTGACCCGTGGTGGTATCGTTGAAGTAGTAACGCATACCGTAAGTAAAGCCGTGACCGAAGGCCCCGTCATCCTGGTGCCACTCGATGATCGCTATGAGTTCCTCGGTGAAGCTCAGGTCGGCACCGGCGAAGGCATAGAGTTCCCAGTCGTCAACCGGCGTGGCATAGTCAAGTCCGAAGTGGAGACTTCCCCCGTAGTATCCCTTGTCCTCCAGCCAGAAGAACTTGCTTCCGACGATATAAATCGATGTGTCGTTCTCGCCGGCGACCTTGGTGAACTTGCCTCCGATGGCCACGGCGGGATACCAGGCTTCCTCGTCCTCGGGGACAACCAAGAATTTTGCGTTAAACAGGATACCGTTATCACTTTCTTCCTGCAGGGAGAAACCGAGTCCGACCTCAAAGTTATCGGAGAGTCCTCCGGTAAGTGTGCCAGTCCACATCGTCCCCCCCTCGGTGCTCAGGTCAGGAAGAATGAGAGTATCAAGGTCGATAAAATTCAACCCAATCCATGCATGGTCCACCGGTGTGATGTCGGCGGTCGGGATAACGATAAGTCCCGAGGGGCCGGTCACGGTTGGCTCGGCGAATGCCGCCGTGGGATACATGCATACCAGGAATGCGATTAACAGGATGGCTGTCCTCTTGTTCATTACGATCTCCTTGTTCACGAAATTCCAAAAATTACTGTAACAAAGCCCACTAAAAAACGAGGGCATCTTATCACCGGGGCTAAATCAAGTCAAGGCGGCAGCCTATAGCGTAACTTCAACTTCGACGATATCGTAATCGACTCCACCTTCACCATCGGACACGGTAATCG
>CBDVBS010000398.1:0-3974 GCA_965372275.1 uncultured bacterium
ACCAGATATTTGCATTCTCCAGGGTGGCTTTTATACGAAAGCCGTACATATGGTTGGGCTTGATCCGCTTCAACCATAACGGGATGCCGAGGGCGATAAGTATCACCCCGGATCCCGCGATGATGGCTATGGCCATAAGATTAGCCGGTTGCATCGAATTCCATCCGGATTCTATTCAGGCTTCTCATCTTCGCAAGGATGCTCCTTCTGTTTACCGTGACAAATCTCGATTTGCTCCGGTGAACATTCGCCCGGCTTCCCGCCTTTCAGGTTTTCCGGCTTTTGGCACTTGTCTTTTTCCTCAGGCATTGATGCGTCTCCTTTCTTTCATCATCGTTAAAAACCATTTCGGCGTTCAGAAAACTCCCGATCTTAAGCCCCCACTTCTTGAGGATCTTCCTGTTCAACTGGTAATGAACGTAATACCCTCTCTTCTCGGAAATCACTATCCCGGCGTCCCGTAATATCCTCAGGTGCTGCGATACCGCCCCCTGGGTGATATCGAGCCTTGAGGACAACGCGTTCACGCACATGGGGCCGTTATTCAGAAACTGATTGATCCTGACCCTCGCATCCACCGAGAGTATCTTGAATATCTTCGCCAGCTTGTCAGCACTTGCACCCATGATATCTATATTAGTATTCGCTAATATACTAATATGTTAAAATCGATCCGTCAAGCACCATGAGGCATTTCACCTTATTTATTCCTTATTTAGTCAGTTTTATTCCGTGGTTAGAAATCTTGCATTAACCGCTACAATTACCGTGCTTAGTGACATCAATACAGCCCCTGCCGCCGGACTGAGCACGATTCCCTGTTTGACCAGCACGCCTGCAGCGAGAGGGATTGCGATCAGGTTATAACCAGTTGCCCAGAACAGGTTCTGGACCATCTTCCTGTACGTCGCTTTCGCGAGCGATATGATCGCTACAACATCCTTCGGGTTACTCCTGACAAGAACGATATCGGCTGTTTCCACCGCCACATCGGTACCCGCTCCGATGGCAATACCCACATCAGCCGTGGCAAGCGCGGGGGCGTCGTTGACTCCGTCCCCGGTCATGGCGACACGCAGTCCCCGGGCCTGTAATTCCCTTATCTTCTCGGCTTTCTCGCCAGGTAAGACTTCCGCGAAATATTCATCAAGACCGAGTTCTTCGGATACAGCTTTTGCTACCGCCCCGTTATCCCCGGTCATCATAATGCACTTTATCCCGAGTAAATGCAGCGCGTCGATGGCTTCCTTTGCTTCGGCTCTCACCGTATCACCTAAAGATATTGCGCCAAGCACCTTGTTGTTAACGATCACAAAAACCACGGTGTATCCTTTTGCGTAATGCTCATCGAGCAGGTGCCTGCTGTATGAGATCAAGTTTTCCTCCAAATATCCCGGGCTGACAACCATCACATCATTGCCGTCAACCTGTCCCCGCACCCCCGTTCCACGTAAAACCTCGAATTCATCGGCATCGATGATTTTCAGATTTCTTTCTTTTGCTTCCCGGAGAATTCCACCTGCGATGGGATGCTCGGACTTGTTCTCCAGCGACGCCGCGAGTTTCAGGATTGCATTCGCATCAACATCTGAAAACATAATTACATCCTGTACGCCGAAGTGTCCCTCGGTAAGCGTACCGGTCTTGTCAAACACTATCGCGTCCACATTCCTTGCCTGCTCGAACGCCGCCCGGTTTCGTAACAGCAGACCGTTACGGGCGGCAATGGATGTTGAAACGGCTACTACAAGTGGTATGGCAAGCCCCAGCGCATGCGGGCAGGTGATGACCATGACCGTCACCATGCGTTCAATCGCATACGAGAGGTTCGGGCCATAAATCAACCACATGACGAGCGTTAAAACCCCGACACTTATCGAAATCACCGTCAACCAGAAGGCCGCCCTGTTGGCGAAATCCTGCGTCCGCGACTTCGACGCCTGTGCCTGGCTCACCAATCGCACAACTTGTGAAAGGAATGTATCCTCCCCGATTTTCTCGACAAGAACCGTCACGGTTCCTTCGCCATTCAATGAACCACCGATCACATTGTCACCCTTTATTTTATGTACCGGCTTGGATTCACCCGTTAAAAGCGATTCATTTACGCTCGTATGCCCGTCTACCACCTTACCGTCGGCAGGGAACTTCTCCCCCGGCCTGACTAAGAATCTGTTACCGACTTCGAGCTTCATTACGGGAATATCTTCGACCGAACCATCATCCATAAGCCTGTGCGCTTCAGACGGCATCAGCTTGACCAGTTCCTCAAGTGCCCGGGATGCTCCCATCACCGATTTCATCTCTATCCAGTGTCCGAGAAGCATTATGTCAATCAGCGTGGCCAGTTCCCAGAAAAGAAGCTTCCCCTGCAAGCCGAAAACGACTACTACGCTGTATGCAAACGCGACAGTGATTGCCACCGCGATGAGTGTCATCATCCCGGGGACATGGCGGCGGAATTCATCAACGAGACCGATGAGGAATGGTTTGCCCCCATAGAAAAAAAGGACGGTGGAGAAAAGAAGGAGGATATAATTACTTCCCTTGAAAGCTATGCCCTCAAGCCCGATGAATTTCTGGATCATCGGGGAAAGGGCCAGGATGGGCACGGTCAGTATCATCGATATCCAGAAACGCTTGCGGAAATCCTCCACCATATGCTTGTGATGTTCCTGGTGACCGCCGTGTCCCATGTGATGATGCTCATGGCGTGCCTTTGCCTTATGCGTCATATCGTGGTGATGCTCATGGTGTCCCTGATGACCGGAATGTTGCTCATGTGAATGGCCTTTTCCTTCGTGGTCCATCGCATGGCCTCCTCCCGGATATACCGGGTGATTCTTCCCTGACGATGATATAGTAATCCAACACCAAGTTCAAAGATTCAGGCTGTATCCATACATTGGTTTAACTCAACATTTGTTCTTTCCACCAGTTGTTGATAACATTTCATGGGAGAAGCCATTTTTAGAGTATCGCAGTACGCTTGTCCTCGGGATGCAAAATGAAATTTGAGGCGATTGAATGAGCCCGTTACCCAGTACAATCTTAAGCACGTTATTCCTGATCTTCGGTGCAGCCGCTGTATTTTCCATGTTCTATCTGTTGGGGAGTAACAAATCGTTAAACCCCCAACGCCTCAAGGTGATCCATAAGGTCTCCGGTTGGATGTTCGTCCTCTTATTTATCCTGATGTTTGTTACGATGATTGGCAGGATAGAGGAATACTGGGAAGAATCATCCGCGAGAATAGTCCTGCATGTTGCTCTTGCCGTTGCACTGTTCTTTCTGCTTCTCACGAAGATCCTCATCCCCCGATTTTTCCCGAAGCTCGGGAAGCATCTGTTCGCGCTGGGAATCAGTGTTTACCTCAGCGGTTTCATGCTTGTCGTGATAACCGGTGGCTATCACGCGGTCTGGCTCCTCAGGGAAAATCCATATATTTCTCACTCCAGCATTGATGAGCATATGCTCGATGAGCGGATGGGTAAGGAACTCTTTATTACCAAGTGCTCGACATGTCACGCTCTCGACAGCATTATGGCGTTTCGAAGCGTGGAGAGCTGGGAAGAGATTATCAACCGCATGGTCGAATTCGCCGAACCGCGCATCAAACCGGATGAGGGCAAGCAAATATTGCATTACCTTGTCCAAACGCATGTCCCGAAGGTTTTTGAAGGTCCGGATGATGCTTCCCTGGTTGAACAACACTGTCTGCCGTGTCACGATTCTTCCGACATACATGTAAACAGTTACAGCCGCAAGGGGTGGTTGGAAGTTGTGAACCGGATGAACACTTACGATCAGGAAGTTGTTCCCGAAGAAAAAATTGAAGACATAGTGGAATACCTGCTTGAAAACCAGGGATGGTAAGAAATCACGGCACTCATACATTTTCGTGGTTTTGAGACTGCCGGGTGGCGCCTACAAACGAGTCTTCTAAACCGGGTGGCGCCTACAAACGAGTCTTC
>CBDVBS010000399.1:0-3949 GCA_965372275.1 uncultured bacterium
AAGGCCAGTCCCTATTTTTCGGCTTTTTCAACAGCTCCAGGATGTCCGCGCTCCAGGGAAAGAGAATCCCAGTGTTATGCAAATTCCAATAGAAATACTTATCAAACGGAATTGGTATAAGACACGCCCATCCTCGAAGACTCGGAGTGGGCGTGGCACCCGGAGTCGAAACACTGACACGGGGACTGTCATCCTGTCTTCAGGTGACTGTCCCCGTTACCCCAAGTCTTCGCGGGACTGTCCCCTCTACCATGGCTGAGAACCCTTAACACGTTGATTTTTGGGTATCGGTGGTATAATATTAAATGTCCGAGCGGTGGAGCTGGACGTCCCCGCAACGAGTTATCCTCCAAGCGTATCCTTGGAACGTATTTATGTCTCTATATGCAGAGGAGGTATTAGAGCATGGCAAAGAAAATATGGGTAATGCTTTTCACCGGGGTTTTATTCTTAGGACTCTCGGGTTTTGGCTGCTCCGGCGGCGACCCGTTTGTGCCGCTTCCCGGTGAGCAGGAGTACAACCTGCCGGAAGCAAGGATAGCGGATAATCAGCCCCGGGAGTTGCTGGGGTTGTGGCAGATGGTTTACGATGTTGAAAACAACACAATAACCCCGATACCGATGCGCACAACGGAGATTCATCTCAATGTACGCGAGATACTGGAACACCCCGGGCCGCTGATCGACCTGGCAATGGACAATCTCCTCACTACAGCTCTCCCGGTGGTTACCGTGGATATCGGGCTACATCACCCGTTTACGGGACTTACGGAATTCATCGGGTTCGATGTACGCGGTCTGTTCATCAGCCGGGGGAACTGGAACGGATGGGTCGACCCCTCGATTCAGATTCCCTCAGCCAGCGAACCGAGACTTGCGAATGCCGATGGCTGGACCCGCTGGTGGAATCCCACCGAATTCCTGAAGAGCGATACATGGTTCGGTTATTCGGACGGGCTTTTGGGCGCACCACACGAGTGGCAGCATTTCAACAGCATACTTAACGGCTATAAGCTGTTCGCCGATGATATCGACCTGAATGAATCGCTTGACGGCATTGATGTCAGCCAGCGGTGCATCTTCAGGGACGGCCAATGGAACTGGCGTAATTATGTTATTGACTTCGGGAAGATCCAGTCCAACTGGATTATCTTCAACTACGCCGTGGATGCCTGCTGGGATTTCCCCTCGGGTACTCCGCCCTATGATATAGATGACTACTCCATTGAGTACAATTCACTGGAAGCCTACCGTATCAGGGTTACCGAGACAGCCAATACACTCTTCTTTGACGGTTACAGCGGATCGGGTAATCTCGGTCTCGATATCGATGTATTTGACTGGCAGAACCCCGGTGAGGCATCCGCCATCCAGGTGGAAGCTCTCGAATTATGGTCCGGTCCAAACTATGCTTTCGTGGTTCCGGGTTCCGGCGGTCCGACATATTCGACATACCACGTCGATATTCCGGTCTGTACACCGACCCATGCGGGAACAACGGATGTGCTGATTTCAGTTCCCTGCCCTGAAGGTGACCACCAGCCGACGCTCACAAACTGGACCGGCACGAGCGCCTATGGGGCATACCAGCTTGCCGAGGTAGCCATCGGCGGTTCCAACTGCCCGCCCTACGCTAAAGTTAACAACAACGGCTGGCAGGTAGATGAGATGGTCGCGCCCAACTCGGTTCCCAACAGGAACTGCATCTGGAGTGACGGCCTCAATGTTTACGTCTGCTGGATAGACAGCCGCGCGGGAGATCCGGATGTGTATTTCAATAAATCAGCCGACGGCGGCATGACATGGTTGGTAAGCGACATAAGGCTCACTGACGATATCATTCTGAACCGTATTCAACGGTATCCGCAATTAGCGGCTACGCCGGACGGGCAGAGGGTATGTGTTATATGGGATGACCAGCGTTACTCACCCACCGGTCCGAGCCAGGATATCGACGAACCGATGTATTCCATATCGAATGACTTCGGCATCACCTGGAGTTCTAACTACTCCGCCAAAATAGGCGGCATTCCCAACCTGAAACAATTCAATCCGACGATTTGCGCCGTCGCTGACGGCACGATCCTGATGGCCTGGATTGATGAAGATATCGGAGCAGCCGGGGATAAAGCTACATTCTTCGCGCGAATTCCATCCGGCAGTGATTTGAGTGATTTGGTTGATATTAACCAGCTTGTGGGGGATAAGACCGGTGATAACTATTTCGGTGCCCAGGATTGGAAGCTCGACATCGCTCACGACGTCAACACCGGCACCATCTATTTAGTCTGGGCGGACACGCGTAATAATTATACCGGCACTAATACCGCCGTCGATGTATTCATCGATAAGTCAACCGATGGCGGTGATACCTGGGGTGTTGATGTGAAGGTGAATACGGACAATACGAACACCGACCAGTATCACCCGACCGTCGAGGTCGGCGATTCGGGTATGGTTTACGTGGCCTACATTGACGAGCAGGGCACGGATCCGGTTGTAGCGTTTGTGAAGTCATATTCCGCCGGCATGAGCTTCACCGGTTATTTGACGCCTGATTCATTACCGGGCATTCACTGGTATCCCGACATGGCGCGTGGCGGGTTGGAGAACCTGTTCATCGTGTGGCAGATGGATGATACCTGCTACCTGACATGGTCCTGTGATGAAGGTGAGACATGGGAAGCGGTGCCGCAGATGCTCGACCCGGTCGAAACCCCGGATCAAGTCACCAGCCCGTCGGTATACGTTGGTGCTAACCAGCACGTATTTGCCGCCGCACGGTTCAGGGCGGATACCGGTTTCCCGAGCCACGTGCGCGTTTGGCGCTGGCAGTAGAGTTTATCATTTGATTTATAATCACCAAGCCCCCGGAAAGGGGGCTTTAATTTTTGGCCAAGTTTATATACCGAACTCCGGGTGGCACGGTCTGCTGAGTCCGCGAAGCTGACCGTGGGGATGCAAGAGAAGACCACGGTCAGCCCTCGAAGACTCGGGCAGACCGTGCCATCAGAATAGGATGTGGACTCGTCTGACTGAGACATCAGAATGGTTTTCTATTCTCCAGCGAGCAGGTTGGGGAGCATATCAAGAAGTTCGGTTAATGATTTGATGATCGGAACTTCGCCCAGGGTGCAGGTTTGGGAGCGGTCCAGCACAAGCGCCTGGATGCCGAGTGCAACGGCTTTTTCCGCAAAACGGGGGATGTCATCAATGTAGAGAAGATTCTCAACAGGCAGGCCGGTTTGGTCGATGGCCGCGTGGAAGATTCGATCATCGGGCTTCATCACGCCGATGGATGCCGAGATGGTCATGCCGTCGAAATATTTATCCAGGCCCTTCACATGCATTATGTCCTTGAGGTACAGGAAGGAATTCGAGAGCATCTGTAATCTGTAACCCATGGCCTTCAATTTCCTGAGTACCGGTTCTGTTTCGTCATAGACGATATACCATCCGGGGTCGGACTGCAGCGTGACAAGTTCTTCGATGAGAGCATCGTCGGGATTTTCGACCCCCAATTCCCGAAGGGCCACGCGGTAGTATTTGCGAAACTGCTGCGTTTCGGCTTCGTGTGATGTATGCAGGTGATGGCTCTCATCGAGAAGACGGCTTATCTTCTGCATGATCGGGGCAACGGAATTCGCATCGAAATCAATCCCCCACTTTTCAAGAACCGATATTACGAACGGAGGAGGCCACCATTTGTGATCGGGCGCGTGGAGAATTACATCACCGCAATCGAGGATTATCCCCTTCACCCTTGAAACATCGATTTTGTCCGGTACGCTCAATGAACACCTCGGCATTGTAAGTGGGGGTTATTATAGTAGTTATTAATCATTTTTGGCTAATATGAACATCCCAAATCCCCCCCCAAACCCCCCCCCGACGACGGGGGGGGGCATTGTGTTGTAAAAAGGCCAAAAACGCCCCCCCCCCAACGGAA
>CBDVBS010000400.1:0-3907 GCA_965372275.1 uncultured bacterium
GAAGCCAAATTATTTTTACAACTCATGAAACAGCCATATTAAACCTATCTACTCTGCGCAGAGATGAGATATATTTTGTGGAAAAGGATAAAGGCGGTGCCAGTCATTTAACATCGTTGGCTGAGTATAAGGTTAGAAAGGACCTGAAAATTGACAAGGGGTACTTACAAGGGAGATTCGGTGCGATACCTTTCTTAGGAGATATAAACCAGCTATTGGAGTTAGAAAAGAATGACTCCTAACAAAAGAAAAGCTCCACGACTTCGTCGCCGGAGGGTAAAGGTCAAGGATGTCAGACTAATTGTTATTGCTACTGAGGGACAAGAGACGGAACCGCAATATTTTGGTTTCTTGAAGAGCTGGTGCGGGACAAGAAAACTCCATATAGAAATCCTTGGCACTGAGCACGGCCTTTCCTCTCCCGCCCATGTACTCGATCGGTTAGTGAAGGAAATTGATGAACTTAGAGAAGAGTATCAATTAGATGAAGATGATCAATTCTGGTTAGTGATAGACCAAGACACATGGAAGATAAGCCATGACACTAAAGATACAGCAATAACGAATATAGCTCAAAAAGCGATTCAGAAAGGTTTCTCTTTAGCTTTAAGTAATCCGTGTTTTGAACTTTGGTTGTATCTGCATAATGGCGACGTAACACCTGGCACAACATATACCAAGAATGAACTTGAACGAATGATCCGCGATCACCTTACCAGCTACAATTCCAGCAGACTTGTACCGGAACATTATTGCGGGAAGATCAATGAAGCGATAGTTAGGGCGGAAGGGTTGCATGAGAATAAGAAGGAGAGATGGCCTGGATTTACAGGTACTCATGTTTACATGCTTGTGGAAGAAATTCGTAAACTTGCTGAGGAGCCTCACTTCCCTTTTTCAACTTCTTCGAGAATTGGTGAAGTAGCTGAGGAGTAGTTTTCTAATTTCTGATCCAGATATATTTCAGGACGATTATAATGTAATCCCCATTTACAAAACACGTTTGCTCCAATACCATGTCATCATCATCAGGATGAAGTTAACCTTGATCATAGGGCGAGCCGGATGCGGAAAAAGCCGCGGCCTTTTTGAAGAGGCGTGGGACAACATACGCATCGGTGAACCAAGGCTTATAAAATTCCTCGTTCCTGAACAGGCCACGCATCATACAGAACGGCGCCTTATCTCCCCGCCGGATATTGCCGGATGCTTCCTGACCGAGGTAGTAAGTTTCAGGCGATTGTTTCTGCAGCTTAGAACAGATACTTCCTGCGTTAATAAGTTGGAGAAACTTTTAATACTCGCGAAGATTCTGCGAGACAGTGATTTTAATGCTCATCCTTTCGAGTCCCTTAGAAGTCGTCCCCGCTTTATTGAAGATCTAGGGAGACAGATATACAAACTCAAGGAAGGGAGAACCAAGCCGGAGGATCTTAGAAAAGGGATACCATACGAGTTAGAGTATGGGTACATAAATCAAAAACTTGAATTCCTGGCAAGAATACTAAACGTATATACAGAATACCTGTCGAAAAGAAATTTATTTGACGAAAATGATCAATTAGCAGAATTAGGTGAGTTAGTTAAATCCCACCCGAGATTAAAAGACTATACATGGTTCATCGATGGCTTCAGCGGATTCACTCCCCAGGAAAAAGCCGCGCTTGAAGGACTTATGGACGGCGCGGAGGAAGTAAAAGCAGCCCTGTGTCTCGACCCGGTCGCGGTGCGGAAGGGATTGGACGGAACGCGGGATCTATTCAGGGGTAATCTATCGACATTCGAATGGTTCAGGGATTTTTCAAAGAGCAGGAAATTTGATTTCATAGTTGAAGAAATTCAACCTGATGATATGCCCCGTTTCGCATCGAAAGGCATCGCGGCATTGGAAGCCAACCTGTTTCGCTATAAGAAATCAAAGGCCGATCCGTCAGGTGTGAACTTCATCCCGACGTTGAATGAACGTGATGCGGCGCGACGCGTGGCGTATGAAATAAAGCAGCTCGTCCACGATGGATTTCGATACCGCGATATTGCCGTTGTAGTACGCGGACTTGGATCGTTCGCCGATAATGTGGTTGAAGCGTTCAACGATGCGGGTTTCCCATATTTCATCGATATGCGCGAGCCGTTGCGAGGACATCCCCTCTCTCGTCTGGTTACCGGTGCATGGGAACTTGTGCAGAAGAATTTCCATCGCGATGCGCTCCTGGATATCCTACGCACGGGCCTTGCTCCGATATCCCCAAACCGGGCGGACGAGTTTGAAAACTACCTGTTTGCATATGGATTGAATTTCGACCTGATCATTAACGAGTGGTATGGGGCATCCGGTGAAACAAAACATTCCGCCACCCGCGTTGAGCGAAGGGAATTGTTGCGGGAATCGGTGGATAAGATTCTGAAGCCGCTGCAGGTTTTTGTTGAGAGAATAAATGGAATTTCTCATAACAGCGGCACCATTGAGGAGTATTCCGCGGCGACTCTTCAGTTGATGGAAGAATGGGAATTGGAGCAACGTCTATCCACTGCATCGCGGGAATCAGAATTGAATGAAGATGATGAGCGGCGGGCGTATGAAGCTGTTGTCGAGACGCTGCGCAAGATCAACGATGTAATGGGCGATGAATATATTCCTCCCGCTGATTATGCCGCCGTGCTTCGAAGCGCGCTTGATGTCCTGTCCACCGGGCGGATTCCACCGGTGCTTGATGCTGTGATGGTGGGAGAGATACATCGGTCGCGTGTCGAGGAAGCGCGCGCGGTATTCGTCTGTGGGCTTGAGGAAGGGGTTTTCCCAAGAGCACCATCAGGGGCCGGGTTGTTCGATGAGCGGGAGCTTCGCGGACTATCGGAGCAGTTTCCCAACTGGGCCGCCGATTACCGGCTTCTGCAGGATGAAGAGGAATATCTTTTTTATATTGCATGCACTCGCGCTAAGGAGAAACTCTACCTGCTGTATCCGCAGGCGACTGATCGCGGCGGCGCACCATCGCCGTTCGTCAGGGAAGCAAAACATACATTGGGAATGTACGGTGAGGATGAGGTGGAAACTGTCGAGCAAGTGTGTCTGAACAGCGCCGAGATTGCCGGGCTGGTTGCGGCGTCGTGCAATGAAGGAACCATGGATAATTCCTCGTTAGGCGCATATGGAGCACTTCTCGCGCACACCCCTGAATCTCACATCACGAAATATATATTTTCGAGTCTTGCATATACAAACGCTCCGGAATTGGATAAGAAGTTGGGTGAACTCAGATCGGGCATGCTTAAGAGACTGGATGCATCGAGGCTGCGGGCGTTCGCCAATTGCCCGTTCCAGTATTTCGCCCGTTACGATATGAAGCTCAGACCACGTTTAATGAGCGATGTCACCCAGCTCGAAATCGGGACATTCGTTCACAACGTGCTTGAATATAATTTCAAGAAATGGTTTATGCCGGGGGTTGAGGTCGATCTTGATGATGCATCCTCGCTGGCCGATGAAGCGGTAACCTACGCGCGGGGACTGGCAGATACATTTCGAGACGGACTCCTTTCCATCAATCCGCGCGAAGCATCGCTGCTCGAAGCCCGTATATTCCCGCTGCTGCATAAATTCATTGAGAGTGAAATAAACCGGTTGAATGAGATTCCATTCAAGCCGCGCGAATTCGAATGGCGTTTCGGTGTCGAAGGGGTGAAGGGGGTCATGCTGAGGATCCCGGATAAGGGTGAGATCGAATTAACGGGAGCGTTGGATCGGATCGACGTCGGTACCGGCGATGGAATCGATGGTGCTATTGCATTGGATTACAAAACATCCAGGGCGAAATCAGGTCTGCCGAAGAAGGTCGCCATTGGACTCGAAGTGCAGATACCGATATACATTCGGGCGCTTACCGACCTGCTGGGTTATGAATCATAC
>CBDVBS010000401.1:0-3905 GCA_965372275.1 uncultured bacterium
TATTTATCCGCTGAAATTCCCACTTTCCCGACAGCCTGTGAAAGGTGCGGTACCCCATTATTTTGACGGGGTTTTCGGCCCTGCCTTGCGAACACCACCCGAGCGTTCGGTCCAGCCCTTCTTGTCAAAACGTTCACAGATAAGGACTGAAATGCGCCGGTTACAGCCGGTCAAATCGCGGAATTCATGCAGGTCGATATCGCCCTGCTTTGCGATCAATTTCAGCGCCTTATCCCGCGCCTTCTCGAAATGATCTCTTGAGATAAACGTGTCTTTATCAAGGCGTGACATATATCCCTTCTCGCATAAATGCATCAGTATGCCTAAGAGTCTCTTCTCGGGTTGCTTCAATACGCTTGCGGCCTCACGTAGCCTCGGAGGTGAAAACCCGGCATCATCATAAATTTTGAAAGCCTCTCCCTTGATACCATCGAGGTCATCCTCAATCCCCGGTACAAAATCAGGGCTGCAAAAACAACCGTTCTTCTCGATGAGAAGTTTGTCCGCCACACTCTTTTTCAGAATAGCACTCACCGCCGCCCTGGCAGGTGCGGGTTTAAGGTTGGTCTCTAAATACTCCAGGTCCGGTCCTGGTTTGTACGGCTCGGCGATATGGTATTCCTTCACGAGCCTGATTATCCGCTCACCCCAGTGAGCAATGTCATTATCATCCATAAGCAATGTATCTCTCTTCAGCGGGATTTTAGAAATTGCATCGTCAGAATACACGAACTCATTTATCTCATCAATCGAAATATTGATTGCACGATTCAGATATGAAACGCTGACGCCTTTCGGGTGGTGCAGCTTTATCAATCCCCTCAACGCCCCAGGGTCGTCTGATCCTGCCACGCTGTCGAGCATGACAATGACCGCCTCAATCCCTGCGGTTTTCAACAGGGGGACATCCCTGATCAGGATTTCTCCATTGCCGAGTAAATTCTCCCCGGATTTATCAAACAATTCAAAACGTATACCGCGTTGGCAAGATGAGTCTCCCAATATATGTAACTGGATATATCCTGAATCACCCGGTCCATATTCAGCCTTACCGATCGGCTGCACCTTCCCATCAAATGTATTTGAAGCGATGCGGATCGTCACGGGCATATGAGGACGCAGCGGCCTGCGCAAATCATCCGATGCAACGAAAGAAGCGTTGGTAATGGTGAATATGCCACGGTCGCCTTTTTTTCTCTTACCCTTGGCCATCGCTGAAATGATATGGTATCGCATATGCCCATGCAACGTTCCATCAAATAAATACCTGTCAAAGGAAACCCCCCGTTACCGGGGGGAGTAATATTAAACGGAAATATTTGGGTAAATTTCCTTACTCAATCGCGATGGGATACAGGCAAAGGTCATCAACAAGCCAGCCTCGGAAACCGTTGTAGAGTCTGTCAACGGTACCGAACTCGAACTTGAACTGGATTTCCTTATGCGTGAAGTCCATATGCTCAACCGTGCCGCTGTCCGGGTTATCCAGGTCACCGAGGTTGTGCACGATTGCCTGCCATACGGGCGGTATATCGAATCCGCCTGAGGTCTGAGGATGCTTGGCATTCCCCGATCCAAGGTCGGGAACGGGCTCCGTCAATGGGTTAGAATGTTCGAACAGGAACCAGTTGCCGCCTGCAACGTCCCGGACGTAAACCCTCAGGAAATCGAACTGAATCGACGGGTCCACACCCTCAATCTCCCATATCTGCTTCCAGGTCATGGTGGCCTGGTTAGGAGTAGTGATATCGATAACCGGGCTGATAGCCCTCGCGGAATGGGCGCATGTGCTCGTACCGCCGGGGCTCAGACTTCCCCAGTCGTGGATAAAGCTACCATCGTCTTCCTCGCCGTACCACAATGTCCAATCGCCGTCCCAGGGTTCCCATACGCGGCCGTTGGACGTGTCTCCGGGGGGAAGTATCACGATCGGCCCTCCGTCGCTGGAAGCCTTGGTTACATTCTCATTGAACACTTCGGCATCGACGCGGATGTGCCACATCTGTGTGCACTGAATCTGCTCGAATGTCCAGCCGGGAAGTCCGCCATCCTCAAAACTGTCTTCCCAATAGCAATCGCTGCCGATCGGCGTCAGCAAGAAATTCTCCTGGGGCGTATTTCTCTTCCATTCGAACGGAACTTCTGTTCGCTCTGCCGGGATATAACCGTCTGCAACACAGGTGATTACAAGTTCCTCAATAGGATTACCGAGTTTACCTTTGCACGGTACTTTCCAGAATACATAGTGACCGCGTTCATCCGTCACGCGGCTCTGGAAGACGCCCCCGGTCTGAGCGCCCCCGTCAATAGATACCTGCGCGAAGGAAGCCGGTTCCCCTGTATCTGAGTAAAAGACCTGCCCGTTGATGCAGGTGATCTGCTCGTTATTATCATCAAGATATTCCGGACTTAATCCGAAATCAACCACGACATGGTCATCAGGGTTGATGGTAACCTCGTAGATCGTGTCCATCAAGTCATACTGGATAACGGACTGGTTGGTGGTTACACGGATATTGTAATCACCGGGCTCCATTGCGTAGTAATACAATCCGTTAGAGCCTATAACCGTCGGCATTGGTTCGAAGCCACCGCCTATAACATTCTCCACGAATAATTTCGTGCCCTGGGCTTTCTGGAGGGTTATGGCATTGAATACTTCACCCTCAAGAACTGCGCCGCCCGCTTCCACGAACACATCGGCAAAATGGTGAAGCAACACATCGGTGTCCTCGCTCTTGGCGCTGAGAAGCACCCTGTTGAGCCCGCCCGGTGCTGCACCAACCGGGAAGGTGGCCCTGTACCGAATACCGCTTAAAAGCACGAAATCGGTATCTCCACCGGTGAATGCTGATGTATCCGCCCAGACCCTTTCGATATTCTCCTGGGCGTCAATTACATCGCACTCAATCGTAACATTCGCACCGTTGTTCTGAACATCAATATTCTTGATCCAGATGCAGTCCTCCTGAATACCCGGCCAGTGCGCATCAATCGCAAACGGGATATCGAAGGTCGGTGAATGTGTCTCTGAAATGTAGAGGTCGAAAGGTTCCTTGTATGTAGCGGCGGGGAGGAACGCGTAGTTCGGCGAGTTCTTCGCGAAGTAGATGAACGGGCTGACTTCCGGTGACCACAGGTGGGTGTACACGTCCGGGTTTCTCAGGTCATACTCGCCCGTGCCGTCAAGGCAGATGATGCCCTTAACATCATAACCCGTTTTGAACATCGGATTCTTAAGCGAGATTTCAAGGTAAAAGACGCGCTCATCAGGATCAAACCCAATTAATGCGACAGCGATTGCATGAGGAGCGTTGGCGAGCAGGAACGGCGCCACGTTGAAGTGAATCATCGCCGAGTGATCCTGCAGCACGTCAACGGTCATCTCGTCCGTGTCGATTATGAGATTATAGAAACCAAGTAGGTTATGCCCTTCCGAGAGATCCGCCGTCATTTCCTGGGGAGTATCCACAGGTGTGTTCAACGGCTGGGAACCACCACCAGAACAACCGAATGCTGCCGAAAGCAACAGCATCAAAACCACAACGACGGCAAATTTCCCAAATAGTCCTTGAAATTTCATTCTTGCCTCCTAAAGCTTATATCTTTAATCTATAACAACCTATATCCATCTATGGCTACAGGGGGAAAACAATCGTTCTTTCACTGCATATATAGATGCCGCATTAAGAAATTTAGATACATGTTTAACTTCAAAACAAAAACGTGGCCGAGTTTCAACCGAATTATCCTGATCGACCCTAAAAGTTGAAGCCAAGCGAAAAATACCAGTCGTCATCACGGTGGGTCCTGATACGAACCTTGGAGTACGACTTGTCATGGTAATAACGCCCGTTGTGATAACTGTAGTACTTCGGGTAGGTAGTGTAGTGACCGTAATAGTA
>CBDVBS010000402.1:0-3903 GCA_965372275.1 uncultured bacterium
TGGCACGGTCTGACGAGTCTTCGAGTCTGACCGTGGTATCCGACATATCAAGCAATAAGACCACGGTTAGCCCTCGAAGACTCGGGCAAACCGTGCCACCCATCACTCATTATTCATGAAACGTTAGAGTGAAGTGTGTGTCACCTGGGTTTATTGCACAACCACCCTTCTGAAGACAGAAAGGTGCCACCCGGAAAGAAAAACGCGGAAGTCGAGTTTGGTGCGGTGTAAAAAAAAAGACCCCCGGATGGAGGTCTGGTTTTTCGAAATATTACGAAAATTATTTATGCTTATCCGTAAAGAAGCTAAGGAGGTCGATCGGTATCGGGAACAGTGTCGTGGAGTTTTTCTCTGCCGATATTTCGACCAGCGTCTGCAGGTATCGTAACTGCAATGCCGCGGGGTTCTTCGATATGATCTCGGCTGCTTCCGCCAATTTTTCCGCGGCCTGGTACTCACCTTCGGCGGCGATGATCTTCCCGCGACGTTCACGTTCCGCTTCGGCCTGTCTTGCCATCGCGCGCTTCATACCCTCGGGGAGTTCGACATCCTTGACTTCAACCACGCTGACCTTTATTCCCCAGGGATCGGTCTGTTTATCAACAATGGTTTGAAGATTCTGGTTGATTTTCTCCCTGTTGGCCAGGAGTTCATCGAGTTCGTGCTCGCCTAAGATCGAACGCAGCGATGTCTGGGCTATCTGGCTTGTGGCGGTAACGAAATTCTTCACCTGGATAACCGCCTTGTCAGGACCCATCACCCTGAAGTAAACCACCGCGTTTACCCTGATAGTCACGTTATCTTTCGTTATGACTTCCTGGCTCGGGACATCGAGCGTGATGGTGCGGAGATCCATACGCCTCATGGTTTCCGCGATCGGGATTATCCATACCCAGCCGGGTCCCCTCACGCCGACATACTTACCGAAGCGGAATATTACCCCGCGTTCGTATTCGGAGACTATCCTTACGGACATACTGAGGATAATCAGGGCAACTACGACAATTATGATAGCTACCACGCATCCACCTGAAAGAGTTTCTACCATTACCTACCTCCATAGGGTTGGTTTCAAAATATTCTATACGGTTTCAGGAAGCGAGTCGCTTTTGACGACTTTCACGAATTTATCATGCACTTCGATGACCTTTACCGCGTCCTCGTCCTTGAGGTCTTCATCGCAAATCGCTTCCCAGTATTCACCAAAGATATAAACTTTGCCTAATTTGCCTGACGGGATATCCTGCTTCGCCCGTCCGATTTGTCCTAAAAGCGCGTGCCGCCCGCTGACGGGACGGATGTTCCTGTCATACATGAGGATGATAACAGTTGCCACGCCAAGCACGATAACGCCTAAGAAGAAATATATGAGATACAAAGTTATTCTTATCCCTTCGAACATTCGTTTTTCACCTCACCTGACTATACAACTCATGACTCGCGATCCTCAGGATAGTTGCATGGGCGGTGAATATCCTTAAAGAGAACTTTAGCAAATTATAAGTGAATTAATCTCACTTGCAAATGATATAATCAAAACAATAGCAGAAAGCGCGTTGCATTGCGATGCTGCGTTACCAAGTAAGCACGGAGGGACAACCCTTGACTGAAGATAGACAGAAGGTAATCCTCTCAGGAGCCTGCGGCAAAATGGGCCGGATGATCGCAAAGGATCTTCTCACTTCAGGGAGGGTTGAACTCGTCGCCGTGATCGACTCGGTCGAGATCGGGGAGGATATCGGCTCACTTGTCGGCCTTGAAGAAGCAGGAGTAGAGGTGGCGGCAACTCTTGACGCGGTGCTTGAGGATTCACGTGCTGAAGTATTTCTCGATTTCTCGACCCTCGAGGCGTCCCTTCATAACCTGCCCGCCGCGCTTATGGGCGGACTGCACTGCCTTGTGGGCGTGACAGGCTTCACCGATGGCGACATCGAGAAGTTGAAGCATTACTGCGAGGATTCGGAAAATGTGCTTTGGATAGTCCCGAATTTCTCCTTAGGTGTCAACCTGATGATGGAATTCGCGAAACGTGCCGTAAAGATGTTTCCCGATTGTGAGATCATCGAGATGCATCACGATGCAAAACGCGATGCCCCATCCGGCACCGCGCTGAAAACCGCGCGTGATCTGGGCAACGTGGAATCGTCTGATAAACCCCGGCCGGTACAGGAAGCGAGCCGAGGGCTGGATGTGAACGGTATACAGGTGCATAGCGTACGTCTTCCCGGACTGCTCGCTCACCAGGAAATCATCTTCGGTGGACGCGGAGAAGTGTTCAGAATCAAGCATGACACGATGTCACGCGAATGTTTCCTGCCGGGAATTTACATGGCATTGGAGAAAATTATCGAGAAACAGGGTTTTATATATGGTCTTGAGGGAGTATTCTAAAATAAGTAAATTAAGGATGTAACCCACGATTCGTGGTGTTTATAGAATAGGCTGTGTCCGCTCCCTTACGGTCGCGGCTCGGACAATTTGATTAAGTGTTTGAAACTGAATAGATGTAACCCACGAATCCCATTTCGTGGGTTACCACCTGGAATTAAAGATGGTTCTGCAAAAAGATAATCTGAGAGTCCTTGTCATCGGCGCGACCGGCCTTGTTGGACGCACCATCGTTAACACGCTCCACGAGAGGCAATTCCCGTTGACCGAACTCCAGGTTGCCGCGTCCGCTGCTTCTGCAGGGACATATATCGGATTCGGGGATCAGAATTTGAGGGTGCGGGAATTCGATCCGTCGATGTTCAAATACTGCGACCTCGTATTCTTCGCAGGCGCGGACGGCCTGTCGAAAGAATTTTGCCCAAAAGCGGTCGAAGAGGGATGCTATGTCATCGACAATGCCGTCGATTTCCGACTTGAAAGCGGAGTTCCACTGGTTGTGCCGGAAGTCAATGCGGATATCCTACCGGACAAGCCGGCGCTAATCGCCAATCCCAACTGCACCACAACCCAGATCGCCATTGCGGTCGCCCCGCTTCACCGGGCGTTCGGGGTTGAACGGGTGATTGCATCCACATACCAGTCCGTATCCGGTGCCGGTCAGAAGGCACTGGATGAAATGCAGGAATCGTCGCTCAATATCCTCGACGGCGAGGATATCGATCCGAAGGGAACCGCGTTCAACCTGGTCCCGGCGGTGGGGAATTACAGTCAGGGTGGATATTACAGCGAAGAGACGAAAATAAAAGATGAGCTGCAGAAGATTCTCGATAAACCGGACCTGCCCGTGGCGTCGTTCTGTGTGCGGGTTCCAACAATGATATCCCATGGCGTTGCATTGTTCGTCGAATTATCCCGGGGCGCTCCGTTGAACCAGGTTCGCGAGGTCATCACCCGTGCGCAATCGGTTGTAGCCTATCCTGATGGCCCGGAGCCTACACCGGTACATGCGGCGGGCACGGATGATGTTCATGTTGGACGTATCCATCTGGAAGGGGCGTTGAAAAACGGGGTGACCATGTGGGTCGTTGCGGACAACCTTCGCATCGGGGCCGCGACGAACGCTATCAGGATCGCCGAAGCCCTCCTGGAAAAGGCGGTGAAGTAGATAGACGGCAAGAAGGCCAAAATCGAAAGCGTGTCGCCCAAAGAGCTGAGGAAGAGACTTGTCACTTCGCGAGGCAGGGAATTGATGGAGAAGCTTATCGATCACATGCGTCATTCCCACACGAAAGTCTGGCTCGTGCTTGGGGAAGGGAAGGTATTCATCGTCAAGGATGAGATTAAGGGCTTCATCCTCAACAGCACATATAGCGAGTGTATTTTTACATTCCGCGACCACCGCAAACAGGAGAAGGAAATTCACGAGGATGAGATCCTTGATATAAACGGGTTCTGATAATGTTAGGTTTCGGCAATAAATTACCGAAACACCGGAAATGTTAGGTTTCGGCA
>CBDVBS010000403.1:0-3899 GCA_965372275.1 uncultured bacterium
TATGCTGTACACTCCGGGTGCCACGCCCACTTCGAGTCTTCGAGAATGGGCGTGCTCTCAACTCCATCCATCAAAACTCCAGGTGCCACGGATAAGCGAGTCTTCGAGCTTACCCGTGCCTTCATAAATCACTTCCGGGTGGCACTGACAAGCGAGTCCTCGAAGTTTGTCAGTGTCTTCATTCAGCACCGCTGTCGGCGAAGACGCCGATAGCGGTGGCACACATATACTGTTGAATCAACAACCAATTGCACACTGAACCCTAACGTTGTACAAAATTTTCATTCTTGATGGCACGGTCTGCCCGACGCTTTGGGAAGGCTGACCGTGGGTTATACCGAATTACGCGCCAGACCACGGTTAGGCTCGAAGACTCACCAAACCGTGCCATCAAGATAAATACCTCAAAGTGTCAATGATCGATATTATCTCAGTATAAATATCACAAGCATCTCCGGGCCGTGGACGCCGATCGTCAGGTCGCATTCGATATCGGCTGTACGGCTCGGCCCGGTTACGAACGAAACACGGCTTGGTTGCCCCGAGGCCAATTGACTCGAGATAAATTTTTCGATCTCCCCGGTAAGCCCGGATGAATTTTCGAAAATATTCCCGGCTTGCAGCAGAGCTATGTGAATCCCCGGTACGGTACCGATTCGCACGTCCTCCGAAGATGTTTCCATGAATACGAGTGTGCCATTTTCAGCGATCCCGAAGTCTGCGGCATTAAGTCCGACACCGTGGGATTCGAGAATCTCACGACCGGGATTCGGGATGATCGTTATGCCGTTTTTTTGGAGATGAGTGACGACTTCGGCCCATTCGCCATTTTCAGACAACCCGCAGGGCAGGTTGATGATCCCGTTTTCATTGAGGAAATCCAGGACCTCGGATGCAAGGTGATGCATATTAGCAGCCTGGACAACCTGCGCATCGACATTCGTCGCTTCGCTCGTGAAAAGGTTAAGGAGTCCGGATTTATGTTCTGTTAAATGACTCATCTTGTTAATTTGTCCACTCCCTTACGGTCGTGGCTCGGATATTCTACTCATCCTTGTAACCCACGAATCCCATTTCGTGGGTTACCATCAAAATCTGCATATCACTCATACAATTCCAGATATCTTTTCTTAGCATCATTCCAGTCACTGCTTTCAGATGGCTCGAATGTTTTCATTCGAAGTGATTTTGCGACTATCTTAGCGCCTTCAATGATTGATTCAATACCGCCGACTGACGCGGCCTGTACGATTATATTCCCGATAGCGGCTGCCTCGTACGGCCCGGCGATGGTCTTTAGCCCGGATGCACCGGCGATCATACCGCAAAGAAGCTCGTTCTTAGCTCCGCCGCCGCCGATTTGAAGTTTGCCGGGTGTGATCCCAACCGCGCCGGTTATTCGTTCGAGCACGACCGCGCATTTGATCGCGATGCTCTCAAAAATGCATCTCAGTAATTCTCCATGGCCTTCCGGGACAGGTTGGTCGGACTGCCGCAGAAGTTTTGTGAGCTTTGCTGGCATATCACCGGGAGTAGCTAACGAAGGATCATCGGGATTGATTAGCACACCGAACGATTCCGCCTTGCTTGCCATCTCAACCAGTTCAGATATGCCTGGCTCCTCGCCCGATTCACGCCATGCTCGTTGGCATTCCTGCATGAGATAAAGACCAGTGACATTCCTCAGAATCCTGAAACGCCCATCGGCGGCACGTTCGTTGGTGAGACCCGCTGAATACGCATCCGGTGTCACCAACGGCGTGTCCGACAAGCATCCGGCTAACATCCAGCTTCCGGAGCTGATGTAAACATCATCTTTATCGAGGTCGAATGCCGCAATTGCCGACGCGGTATCGTGCCCGGCGGTGTGCACCATCGGCCAGGTGATTGTTTTACTCTTACTATATTCAAGTATGTTCATCCCGGCATCTGATCCGGGACTCACGATTTCGGGGAAGATACCCTCCGGAATGCCCAACTGTTCAATAATGTCGAACGCCCAGTCATTCTTTTCGATATCAACCAGTTGTGTGGTTGATGCGATTGTATCGTCTACTTCCAGAATTCCAGTACGGGCACACGTCAACAGAGACGGCATAAGGAGCATCTTAGATGCAGACGCCAGTGGTTTTGCCGGGTCTTTAGTGGCGGCATGGAGTTGGAATATTGTGTTGAATGGCAGATGTTGAATCCCGGTACGCGCGAACAACTCCTGAGGCGGTATCAACGTGAGAACTTCGTCAACCGTGGATGAGACGAACGGCTCCCGGTAGGCCATCGGGTTTTCCAATAACTCTCCCTCCGGATTAAGAAGGCCGTAGTCAACACCCCATGTATCGATTCCCATTGAATCTATCGCACCGCGGAATATGTCATTTGCCCGGATGATGCTTTCGTCAATTGACTTCGCTATGTTTTCGATATCCCACCTTAGCCGACCGTTCATCTCAACCGGCCCGTTCGGGAAACGATGGATTTCAGTCAGGTTGAAACCGTCATCGTTGAATTCCCCGATGAATGATTTCCCTCCTGACGCGCCTATGTCTATGGCAAGATGTCGTGACATTGTGAATCCTGTTATAACCCACGAAATGGGATTCGTGGGTTACATCAATGAAATTTATTTAACATCTCTCTGTTCAATCGCCGTACACAAGGGATCGAGCGGTAGGCCGAGATTTTTGCGGAACCGTGCCGGCAACGGGCGCACGTCGGTCAGGAATGCATCGTTGAGGATCGCATCTGCACGGATCGGATCGGGTTCACTTCGTGCTTCTTCGAGAGCAGTGAAGTTGATGAGTAGGGATTTCATGTATGCCGTCTCGATATTCATCAGCGATTCGATCATCTCCTCTGTTGGGTCCTTTATGTTATGGCTTTCATCGATCATAAAAGCGATTTCGCTGACTGGTTTAAGGCCACGGCGCTCCGCCTCGACGAGGGTCCCGAATATTCTGAACAGTTCAGCAGGATTGAGCGACCCGGTGGCTAAATCATCATCGGCATACTTGCTGTCGTTGAAATGGAACCCGCCGAGACGTCCCTCCCGGATAAGAAATGCTATCGCCTGTTCAACATTCGTCCCCTGCAGGTGATGCCCGAGGTCAACGAGCACCGACGCGTTCACTCCCGCTTTGCGGCAGTATTGAAGGGCTGAACCCCAACCAGGTATGCCGCTCGCATAGAATCCCGGTTCGAACGGTTTGTATTCGATCAGCAGCTTCTCGCCCGGATTGAGCATGGCCGATGTTTTGGCGAATGCATCATCGAGCCTGTCGGGCATATCATATAAGCTCATCTGACCGGGGGAATTGATGCCGTCCGGGAGCCACAGCACCAATGTATCACTTCCCAGCAGGCGCATATATTCGATGCATTCCTCAACATGCGTCATGCAGGCATTGCGGATTTCTTCGAATGGTGAAATCAACCCTCCGAAACGCAGCCTTGCGTCGAGAGGGGTGCTGGCGCGCATTGAAAAGAAATTGGCGTTGATCGCCCCCGCTTCAAGACCCAGCTCATCAAGCTTCTCACCGAGGGATTTGACGTCATCCGCGTTATTGCCATCCCACGGGAAATGCAGGGCAACACGTTTCCCCTTGCCGGTCAATTCGTGAAATAGCGCGGCCTTGTTAAGTTTTTCAAAAGGTGTATGCGGATCACCTTCCGCGGGATACGCACCGAAGCGTGTCCCGCCGCGTCCGAATCCCCACGACGGCACTTCTATATCAAACTCGGACCATCTCTTTTCGAGAATGTCATCGGTAAAATCACCAGGCATGACTAACCTCCGGATATACTTATGCACGGGGATTATACCCCAACGTTGCATAAATTGTGAGTGATGGGTGGCACGGTTTGCCCGAGTCTTCGAGGGCTAACCGTGGTCTTGTTACTTG
>CBDVBS010000404.1:0-3896 GCA_965372275.1 uncultured bacterium
CTCCCAAAGCGTCGGGCAGACCGTGCCATCAAGAACGAATAATTTATACAACGTTGGGGTTCATTGTGCGATCCCTTTAAAATCAGACAAATCGCACCTTGAAAGGTGCGGTACCCGATTATTAAATACATGTATTAGTACTTGTTTAATGGGATTGATCAAAAAATAAGTTTCGGCAACAAGTTACCGAAACACAGAACTGTCTAATTTCATATTAAATGGCAATTGAGTCTGGTCGGATCTATTTCTACGAACCTTCCTCCCGGCGCATCTTGCGGTATTCCGGAATAGCATTGATTATACGTTCCTGCTGCTTTCTGAGTTTCTGCCTGAAGACGTCAAGATTGACACTGGCCGACCATTTGCGAAGAACGAAGCTGCCGGCGATACGGATGATGGTGTTACGCCACGTCCTGTATATCTCACCCGTGGCTCCAGTCAAACCGTTACGAATAAATTCCCCCCACTTGTTTGAGGCAGGTGCCGGACGTCGATACTTTTCCTCGAATTCCCGGCATTTCACCCTCAACCGCTGGGCGCCCCGGCGGATGAAGAAAAAGACCCAGTCGAACGGCGACAACGGGCCGAGGTAGAGAAGCTTCAACATGTTAACCCTGCTGTAGAAGCTGGTCATTATACGCGTTGCCTGCTCCTGAAGATCGACGGCGTTATCTCCCGGGTCAGGCTGATAGCAGAGGAAATTGCCGTCGTACATCTCCCAGCCTACTTCCTCAAGCGGATATATCCTGCCCTCTGCCTTGAGACGCGCCGCAAGAGGACTTCCCGGCACGGGTACAGCTTTGAGTACCTGGAGAGTATCCAGCTTCACGCGCTTGATAAACCCGATATATTTATTTGCCCTCTCCCTGAGTGATAATCCTGTAGTGGTCCCCGATCCCAGCTTGGATGGATACCCGAATATGAACATCCCATGGATTAGGAACCCGTTCCTGCGCAACGCCCTGAGGTCGGCTTCAACATCATCGGCCTTCTGCCCCTTATTCATATTACGCAGGTCCTCCGCCAATGGTGATTCAATGCCCACGCAAAGTACCTTTGCCCCGGCATCACGTAACGCTTCCATCAGGCGGGGATCACGTGCGACATCAGTGCGCACCTGCACGGTCAATTCGACCCTGGTTTTGTACTTACGCTGAATACCGGCAATCCCGTCACACAATTCCACGGCTCCGTCGCGGTCAAGTGTGAGGTTGTCATCAACGAAGAAGAATCTACGGTGTCCTTCCTTTACAAGCTTCTCAAGATGAGCGAGGGTTTTTTCTGGAGGGGCAACGCGAATGCCGCCGTAACGCGCATTGACGCAACAGAATTCGCATTTGAAATTACATCCGCGAGTACGGGATATCGGAACAAACTTCACCGGCATCTGTTTCTCAACAATCAATGAAAAATCGGGATCGGGTATAGTTGCCAGGTCGGGTTTCGATGCAGGCGGCTCGTTGATAACAATACCTTCATCACCAAGATATACAATACCCGGAACGTCGCTAAAACCCGTGCGGGCGAAATGCGCGTCGAGAAGCTCGATGAATATATCTTCTCCCTCACCGCGTACAACCACATCGATATTGTTAGCGAGTGCTTCATCGGGAAGGGCATCCACGTGCCCTCCGCCCGCGATTGTCAAAACGCCCATACTTTTGTATTGCCCGGCCAGCTCGAATACCCGGGGGATCGTCGTACTCAACCCGCAATAGAAGCCCACCACGTCGGCGGGACGTTCTTCCTGCAGCTTGCGATGGTCTTCGATGCGCGTGTTGTTTTCGTCGATAATCTCCACACGATACCGACCGGTCAGGTTGGCCGCGGTCCCGATGTACATTAAACCAAGCGGGGGGATTGCTATATGGCTGAAGATATTGAGGCGGGGGTATCTCGGTGCAATGAGCCGTATGAGTTTTTCATCTGCATCGCTCCCACTATTATCTATAGCATGGTCTATTTCTGACGCCAAAATAATCTCCTCCTCAGATATATCCACCTGGCACTCGAACATGATACCAGACATTACGGATTTTGCATACGATACCACGCTGACTACTTCAAGCCACGTTTGAAGAGGTATTCCTTGATCATATCGAGTTCTCCCGCGCGCATTACAACAAGCATGGAGATGTATATTCCGACCGATAATATGATCGCACTAAGCAGTGCGATCAGGCCGGGCAGCAATTCGGCTTCTCCTAATTGCTGCTTAAAGACACGCTCGGTGACGAACCAGTAGACCAGCTGCAGCAAGGGATACATGACAATTGCAGATGCGATAATTTTCAGTACATGGACATTGATGAACATTTTTATGAAATCGCCGTAACGCTTTTCGAGTATGAATACAAGTATTCCGAGATTGATGAATGAGACTATGCTCGTGCAGAGAGCGATTCCCTTGAACCCCATACCGAGTCCCCATTCCTGCGAGAACCAGATGTCGAGTATGAAATTGAGGAAGACCATGATGATTCCCGCTTTCAGGGGGGTTTTCATATCCTGACCGGCGAAAAACACACGGGAGATGAGCAGCAGCAGGGATGCCGGTACGATGCCCAGTGTGTACATGAATAAGGCCTCGGCGGTTCCGAGGGTTGCTTCATCGGTGAACGCCCCGCGTTCGAACATCAGCCTGATAACGCCTCCCTTGAGGGCAAGGAAGATCACCATCGCAGGTACTATTGTGAAGATAAGAATCCGTACCCCGGCGGAAGTCGCCCGCTTGAATTCCTTCATCCGCCCCTGTGATAAATAGGTCGATATGGATGGGAAGAGAGCGGTCGCGACTGAAACCCCGAATACCGAGAACGGAAGCTGTTCTACCCTGAAGCCGTATGTCAGGAACGACAGATGCCGGGGCGCAAAGGAGTAGGCAATGGCTTTATCGACAAAAGAATTTACCACCATCGTCGCATACCCGAGCATCGCGGCCGGGGCTAATGCCAAGAACCGGCCATATACGGGATCACGGAAGCTGATACGGAATGTCAGCTTTATCCCCTCTTTCCTGAGCCTCGGCAATTGGTAGATAAGCTGGGCCAGTGCCCCGATGACGAAAGCTATGGCGGCAATTTGTATTCGCGCACCGTCGCTGATGAAATCCTCGGCAACCAGTATCGCGATAATAGCTATGTTGAAGAAGAACGGGGCGAACGCGGGTGTACGGAAATTCCCAAGGCTGTTCAGTATTCCCTGGCATAATCCAGACAGCGCGATAAATATCAGGATTGGGAATACCATCCGCGTAAGGTCGACCGTGAGCTTGAAGACGTCCTTATCGACCGTTCCCATGCCGATTAACTGGGCGAGATGTACGATCAGCGGCGCAATGATAATCCCCAGCGCGGTTACTCCTATACTAAGGAGAACCACGAAGCCGAATACCTGGCCCGACATGCGTTTCGCCGCGTCTTTCCCCATCTTCTGGTGAACATCGGTGAAAATCGGTATGAAGACCGAGGACAATGCCCCGCTTATGAGCAGTGTACGTACCAGTTCCGGGATGCTGTATGCGAAGAAGAACGCGTCGGTATCGCCCGAAGCGCCGTATAGTTTCGCGATCATGATCTCCCGCACAACCCCGAGCAGTCGGGATAGCACGGTGGTTATAACCAGTAGCAAGGTGGACCGGGCAAGAAATTGTCCATGCCCGGCGAAAGGACGGGAATTTTCTTCAGTAGTATTAGTCAATCTCATCCGGCGGGTTCGTATGAACCCGTATTAAATCGTATTAAAATAGTATCACACTTGCTTAGTCCATTATGAGCTTGAAAGAACTTCACATTACGGTGTTTGGGAATTTATTCCCGAAACGTCTTGAGCAGTGTGGTGTTTTGGGAATTTATTCCCGAAACGTCTTGAGCAGTGTGGTGTTTTGGGAATTTATT
>CBDVBS010000405.1:0-3896 GCA_965372275.1 uncultured bacterium
ATCGCGATGATAATCACAAGAACATAAATATACTTTTTCATATGTATCCTCTGACTGGTGAGACGGTTGGTTTTCCAGGATGTTCTGTCGATGACATAAAAATGACATGACCTGTCCCCTGCGCGTCATTGCCCGGAAATACTGCTCATCCAAGTGCAATGATTATACAGTAAGTACTACTATAAATGTCGCAACACAGGCCCCTGCCTGAATATTTTGGAATACCGGGTAGCACGTCAGACAAAAACATCACTGATCAATCGACAAAAGCTTCCTCTTACTGGAGCGCTGGCTTCCAGCCGGCATGTATTTGGACATATCTAAAATAAATGCCACCATGATGGTGGCGCTCCAGTGAGAAGTAATTCTTTGGTTCTTATTAACTACCCGACTTACTACCCGCCCGGCATTCCGGAGGGGTAGAAGACGCTGACCATGTGCGGTGGTTCATCGCCGTGAAGAACGACGATGTCGCCATCATTGTCGCTGCCCTCGATGCGAAGTGGCGTGCCTGTGATTGACACCGCGTTGCCGAAACCGCCAAGCGATGTCGTCAGCGAACCATCAACGCTCCACATCTTCACACGGGCCTGACCGCCAGGCAACTCATCGAGAATGAAGTAGTTGTTCTGATCATCCCTCGTAATATCCTTCGCGTCATACCAGCCATTGTCATCAGTGGTTTGCGAACCGGTCCCGAGATAGGCATTGTCATAGTCCAAATGCCCGATATTACCAACCTTGTAGAGCTCCCAGCGGGTTGCGTAATAATCGGGATCTTCAACGAACCATAAATAGTTGCCGGTGGCGTCGGATTCCGCTCCCTTGACATATGGATAATGGATTTTCTCAAGACCATCGGTGTTGCCTGGTGAAACAATAAAATTGTGGTGGGCGTCCGGAGGGAACCAGATCAAGTGTTCCTCACGCATAACCTGTGTACAGAAATCCCCCGATGTTGTCTCGTAACCCCGTACGTAACCAATGTCATTAAGGTATGATCCCCCCGTCATCGCAAACGCCTCAAACGGCGCGGGTGGCGCCTGCCCGGTGCCCTCCACAAATACGCCGGCAGGGCTGTAAATCCACAGGCCGGGGGTTTCCGGCGTAACGTAGGTCAACGAAATGCCGATATACCGGCTCGGTGCCATATCAAAGGCGAACATGATCTGGGTTATATGATCGACGACATCAATGTAAAGTGTGCCTGTATCATAGCATCCATCAACCTTGGGATACTTGTAGATCGTTTTGTCGGCATAGAGAACGAGCAGATCGCCGTTCGTATGGTCAACAGCAATATCCACCGCCTCAACACCATCCCGAAGCGTTATGTTCTTGCAGGGCAAAATATAGGGTTCGTCGGCTACTTCGACGGTGTACGTGAAATATGATGTTGTGTTGGTTCCGGCCAAAAATCCACCGAAGTCTTCCTCCCCGGATATCACGCTTACCAGTAGGTCGATTTCAATTTCCGACGGAGTGGCGTTTAAGATTTCAATCTCGTATGTTGAATAACCCGTCCCGCCGTCAACAGCGGATGAGGATTCAATCATATCGAAGTTACTCGCCAACTCGACGCGCACCGTATTCAAATCCGCATCGAACCAGTCATAAACATCGATATGGAGGACTAAATTCCCACCATTCTCCGCCCCGTCATTCCATAGCGTGTTCTCATATTCAACAACACTCATACGCCAGGCTTCAGGGCGGTTTGCACCTTGCGGGAAACTATCCGGTGCCTCCCAGGGCAGCTCACCAGAAGGGAAATGCCAGGACGCATCAATCGCATAATTGAAGATCAATCCCTCATCGCCAAGCTCGATCGTATAGTGGCGGATATTCTTCTGTCCCGCTGAGAACATCCCCCTTTCGCTGATATCAACATCAGCGAGTGTATCATCCGGTCCAAGGCTGTCACAGAAATATTTGTAACCGTTAAGCGTGCAGTTGAAATCGGCATGGGAATCAGGCGCGCCAAGCAGGCCGTCGTTGTAGGCGAATATCGTGCCGTCATTAACCGGGAACTCGGACGGGTTCCACCAGCGACTGTAGGCATCCGGGTTCAACAGGCGAGTATCTCCGTCACCCGCCATCCGCAGGTCAGGATCGGTGAAACCGGTGACGTCGCCATTCGAAATAAGTATCCCGCACACATCGAACCCGGTGAATTTGGTCAGGCCGAGGAACGGATGCCTGAGCCCGATATCCGCTTCGATGATGTTACCGTTGAATTCAAGGTTCTCAAATGTAAGGTAAACAAGCTTGGGTGGCTCAAGGAATGGAAGAACATTCATGTGGAGATCACCGGAGCGCAGTCGGATCACATCCAGTGTTTCCGACCCGGGATCAGCGGCAAACTGCCACAGGCCCCAGGTGAAGTGAGATGTGACGCGGGATATTTCCCCCGGTGGTATGGGTACAACGGGGTTAACATCCCCACCGCCGGTGCATCCCGGGGCGATCATTATAGTAATCGCGAGGATTAATATTATCGCCGTGCTTGTTTGCGGATACCGCATGGTTGATCCTCCTGTGTCAGAAGCTAAATCTCTCTATCATGTTAGATGCTAAATATTATGTTTTTGCGTTGAATATTATACTTCATGCGGGAAGCGAATCAGGAAACGCTTATAGAAAAAGCCGCACTATCAGTGCGGCTGGAAAATCCAAACATTATTCCCCGGGATCCGAGTAATCCTCTGATGCCCGTATCGTAGCGGGCTGCGAGAATCCTTTGGGGAATTCCACAACATACTTATTCCCCGAGGACCGGGAAATAACCTTCAGTAATTGCAGGTTCATCACTTCCGGATTGTCTCTCAAGACACCCGAAACACTTGCCAATTCTCGTAACGCTGCGGTCTCGCCACGGGTCTTCTCGAGAACCACTTCCGCCTGCTTCCGGGCCTTCACGACATCGAGACAGGTCCGCTTCAAATCACGAGGATACTCAATATCCCTGATTTCCACACGTCGCACTCGCAGACCGATCGGTTCCATCTCCGAGACAACCCGCTCGCGGATCTCAGCGCTGATCTCATCACGCTTTTCAAGGATTTCCCCGATGGCCCTCTTGCCCACAGCGTGGCGCAAAGCCATTTCCACGCTCGAGAGGAGCGTTTCGTGGAAGCTGACCACGCTGTTTTCAACGAACTCGGGGTTGGCGATATCATAGGATATTGCCGCGTTCACCTTGATGGCCACGTTGTCGCTCGAATCCAGGTCCCGGACGGGGATATTGATGATCCGCTCACGTGTCTCGTAGAGGCTCAATGTCCAGATCATGAACGGCCGCCAGAACCAGTAACGTCCCGATTCGAGCCTGCGAACCAGCCTGCCGTTGCAGTACAACAGACCGATATTATGTGACGGGACTACAAACCGCGTGACAAGCCTGTTAACGATAAACGACGGCATGTACGCGACCACGATGAGAATCACCCCGTAACACAGGAGGGTGACGACATCGGTTTTGTGAATGACTACTGCGAGTAAGGGTGCTGATAAAAGTGCACTCATCTCGCACCTCCTGTTAATTATTTACAAATCCAATGACCGGCCTTAACGACAACGGAAATTCAACCTGGCGTGGAGCACACGCCGGATCATTCCCTGAACCTCCCGCTGTTGAATCTGAATCTGGTGATGGTTATCCGGGCTCTCACGAGATTAAGATTGCTAACGCGCCGAAAAGTTCACCGCGACCGGGTGTCACGCCCAGTCCGAGTCTTCGAGGATGGGCGTGTCTTCATCCGTTTCAGTTGCTATTCAATTTTATTCGGGGGGTGTTACGTCCTGCTCTCGCAATCGGCACACCTACCCCTGTATATGTAAGCGTCCATAGTTTCAAAAATCCAAAAAAATCAACAGCGGAGAATATTACTCCTGTT
>CBDVBS010000406.1:0-3889 GCA_965372275.1 uncultured bacterium
TCCAACTATCTTACTCTTTCTTACTGGAGCGCTGGCTTCCAGCCGGCATGAGAACTACCCAACCCGTATGCTATGTGTTATATGCCATGAGCATCTCGTAGGGGCGAGCCGGGGCTCGGCCTCCGGCTAAAACACCTGGCATTCGGAGGGTGACCCTCCGGGTCACCCCTACGTGACACTTGCTATGTCAGACAAAGCTATGTGTTGGCGAAAGTCGAGTGTCATGAGTTATGGCATATTTGCATGGATGCAACTAATAGGATATCTTTACGTCAGTTGTAAGCGGGGTGATTGCCGTGCATGGGGCAATATCCCGGGGAGGATGAAATGAAAACTGCTTATTACTTTGCCGTAACAACTTTGGCTGTAATTCTCGGCATCATGATAGCCGCCCCGGTTTTCGGCGCGGAATTTTCCGACGACGACGCGGGATATGCAATCGAATATGACGACGCGACCTGGGTTGTTGAGGATATCTCCAACCTTTTCGGCGACCTTGCCGGATTCGATAACAAGCTCGTCTCCGATCCCCTGGTGCTCACCGGGGATGACGATTCGCTGATTGTCGTGGTGGTAAGCGAGCGCGATGACTACGAATCCGACCTCCTGTCCTTCATTGAAGAGATGATAGGAGATATTGTTATCAACGACATCTATATGATGGATGAGATATTCACCGACATCGATGGGGATGAATTCGATTCGCTTGTTGAGACCTCGGGCGTGGCCCCGGAATACGAGGATGAGGCGATCTTCCTTTCACAGACGTTCTTCGCCGATGGTAAGCGTTTCCAGGTATGCTTCCTTGCGATGCGGGATTATTTCGTCGAGGATTATTACGACGCGGTCGGCATCATGGATTCGATAAACGTCGATTAACACTCGCCCTGATACAAATCAAGTTTTCCCCCTGCACGAAATCTGATATAGTTGCTATATTATTATAGGATGCTTGCATTCGGGAATAAGGGGACAGGGTAGATCGTTTCTTGTACTGGATCGGTAAGGTAGTTTTGGAAGATATAACATACTCAGGCGATAGTTTAATTTTGAGGCGTGCATACCAGGCCGTACGTGACCGGGGCGGTTTAGCCGATCCCAAACTTGTTGTGAAACGCGCCTTACGGCTGAGCGGGAAGGCTCCCGAATTCAGCCCCGCCATCTGTGAAGCCATACTTGCCCGTGATCCCGTATTCCGCGCGGTTAACGGGCATTGGTATATTAAGCGTCTCCTCGACTGCAAGAAGATATTCAGGGAATGTGAATTCACGGTGCTCGATTTCGAAGCGACCGGGGGCAAACCGCCCGACGACAAGATCACCGAGGTGGCCCTGTTCCGCTGGAAAAATGGCGAAGTGGTGGATGAATACTCCACCCTGATCAATCCCGAGCGCAGGATCCCCCGTTACGTGGTCAGGCTCATCGGCATTACCGACCAGATGGTATCGGGCGAGGCGCCTATCGAGGACGTGCTCCCCGGTATTTTGGAGTTCATGCGCGGTTCAATGCTTGTCGTACATAACGCCAGCGGCGACCTGCCGTTCCTGGATCACGAATGTCTTAACCTGTACGGCGGGGTTTTGGGGATCCCGGTATTTGACACCCAGCATTTCGTGCAGCATTTCATCCCCGAAGTGGGCGGTTTGGGCCTTGAGAGAATAGCCAACCATTTCGGCGTCAAGGTCACCGACAGGCACAGGGCTGCCGGGGACGCGCTCACAACTCTCCGGATACTCGAGAAATTCATGGAGAATACCGGCGACAAACTTCCCAAGGATATTTTTATTTGAGGCTTTTAATAAAGCGCGGTTTACCGGAATTCCGTGAGGGTAAGGTTTCTGTAAAATCACGCGATTGTTGTACTTATGCGGAAATAATCGTGTCTAAGGATTTGGTAGGCCCCTGGGTGACGTGGTATCAAGGGGTATTATTGGAGTAATAATGGGGAGTACAATTGCATCAATAGGAGAAAAGACTTGACAATGGGGAGATCGAGTAGCACTCTCCCATCAGAAAACCGGTTTTGTTGAATAGCTTTACATAAAGCAAGAAACGAGAAACATGGTAATTGGGCCTAAGCCCGGAATGGAATGATGAATATGATTAGCAAGTGCGCATATATTTCACTTATCCTGTTCGCGATCACTATCAGCGCGGGGTGTGTGCTCACGCCCCAGGGTCCCCCTCCCGAAGCGATAATCATCACGTTCAGCGCCGACACGAGGGCCGAGCTTTATAAATGCGGCTGAAAGGGCCGGATGCTGGGCGGCATCGCAAGAAGGGCGACTACGATAAACGAGATGGGACCGGAGCCGAAACTCATTTTGGACCTCGGTAATTTCTCCTCGGCAGGCACGGACAAATTCAACAAGCTCAGGACCGAAGCCATGCTTGAATCATATACGGCAATCGGCTATGACGCGGTCAATATCGGCAGGTATGAAATCACCCAGGGAAAAGACTTCATCCTCAAAGCTAATGATGTGCTCGGGGGAAAGTTAATCAGCGCGAATGTTCTCGATGCGGACGGCAACCAGATCGTCCAGCCTTACATAACAAAAAACTATGGGTCACTGCGTATCGGGATAATCGGCCTTACATACCATCAGAGCACCTTGAGCAACCCGCGAAGCGGAGCAAAACCCGAAGTTATTACGCGGGAACCGATAGAGGTGCTCAGGGATTTCATCCCGGTAATGCGCGAGAAGGACAAGTGTGATCTCATCGTCGTGGCCGGGATGCTTCAGCAGAAGGATATCGAGGCTATTGCAGAGGAATTCGACGGCGATATTGATATGATCCTGACAGGGCATGGATTTCATACGCAGGATCGAAAAGCGGGTTATGCGTTTTATTACGCCAATCCCGATGGTTCAACAGGCACCATAACCGAGCCGGTCGTACGGGACGAAACGAACAAACGTGAGACGGGCATTATCCTTCACAAGACCGGACAGCAGGGGAAATACCTTGCCAAGATATATGCACCGCTATCCGTGGACGTGGACGGGAAGGTCACCATCGGTGAATTCGAGGGCCTTACCATTGACCTGGATGAGCATATCCCGGACGCCCCGGAGATCGTGGATATACTGGATAACTTCCACGAGAAAGTAAAATTGAACAGGGATGAATTCCTGCCGTCGCTTCTCGGCCAGAGGGCTGAGATCTACTGGCGGGATTATCCTGACTTTGTCGGCAGCCGTCACTGCGGCAAGTGTCATAGCAAGGAGAACACCAGCCATAACAGGACGCAGCACGTAAACTCCATGCAGGTGCTCACTTTGAACAAGGAGGACGCCAATCCTGAGTGCCTGAAATGCCACACCACCGGTTACGGCAGGGACGGTGGTTTCATTAACAAGGCGGAGACATATTACCTGGGCAAGATCGATTGCGAAGCCTGCCACGGTCCGGCCAGGGAACACCTCGGGCTTGAATTGCAGATTCAGGAAGCAAGGAAATTGAACTCGCGTCACAAAGCCAGCGACGAGCAGTTGGCGCTTCTCGATAGTATCAAAAGTGAATTCGACACGAAGATACGCAAGGAAGTTCCCGAGGAAATTTGCCTGCAATGTCATACAAATGAATGGAGCCCGAATTTCAACTACGAGGAATATGTAGTCAAGATCAACCACTCAACCGACCCCGATGCCATGCCGATGAATGAAAGAGTCAAGGATTGGTCACTTATCCCGCCGGAGGAACGCGAGAGGCTTGAAGCTGCTAAGGCGCGCTAAGACCAATTCTACTTGGTTATTATTTTTCCATCAGGGGGGTGCCGCACACTTCAGTGTGCGATGAGTGACTTAACTTGGGGATACACGCACACTGAACAGGCTGTCGGGAAAGTGGGAATTTCAGCGGATAAATATATGCTACTATGTTT
>CBDVBS010000407.1:0-3885 GCA_965372275.1 uncultured bacterium
CACGGGTGCTGTCGTCGATCCGGAAGAACTCGGCGGGGCCGATGTGCATTTCAGGATATCTGGCACGGCCGACCATTATGCAATGGATGATGAAGACGCGATCAAGATCACGCGTAACATCGTCGAGAATCTGCCTAAGCCGAAGAAGTTCCCGCTCGATATCGAAGAGCCGGAAGATCCATATTACGACCCGAAAGAACTCTACGGCATTATCCCTAAAGATCTGAAGAAACCATTCGATTGCCGTGAGGTCATCGCGCGACTCGTTGACGGTTCACGTTTCCATGAATTCAAGGAACTTTACGGTACGACCCTCGTGACCGGTTTCGCGCGGATCAAGGGATACCCGGTCGGTATCGTTTCCAATAACGGCGTGCTGTTCAGCGAAAGCGCTTGCAAGGGCGCGCATTTCGTATCGTTGTGCGCGGTGCGGAAGATCCCGCTGATCTTCCTTCAGAACATCACCGGATTCATCATCGGCAAGGAGTACGAGCATGGCGGAATCGCGCGTAACGGCGCCAAGATGGTGCACGCAGTAGCAGTGGCGGATGTACCGAAGCTGACTATTATCATCGGCGGATCGTACGGCGCGGGTAATTACGCGATGTGCGGACGCGGATACCTGCCACGATTCATGTGGATGTGGCCCACCGCGAAGATCTCAGTAATGGGCGGCGAACAGGCCGCGAGCGTACTGCTGCAAGTGAAACTCGACCACCTGCGTTCGAAGGGCGAGGACATGACCGAGGAGGAGCAGAAGGCATTCATGCAGCCGATCCTCGATCGATACGAGCATGAAGGCAGCGCGTATTTCTCGACGGCGAGGTTGTGGGATGACGGTATCGTCGATCCGCTTGATACACGAACGACATTGGCATTGGCGTTATCGACTACATTGAATGCCCCGATACCCGATCATAACTTCGGCGTGTTCAGGATGTAATGAGTAACCCACGAAATGGGATTCGTGGGTTGCATTTATTGAATATTTCAGCGTTTATCCGAGCCACGACCGTGAGGGAGTGGACATCTTGAGTTTCGGCAACAAGTTACCGAAACACCGATTGAGCGATTTCGATAAGAAAGAGTAATGAGCGACAGGAAATTTGAAACAATCCTTCTTGATGTAACCGACAGCATAGCGCGTGTCACACTGAACCGTCCGGATGTTCATAACGCGTTCAATGGCCGGATGCTCACCGACCTTATCGAAGCTTTCGGCGCAATAAATGATATGAGCACCGATGTGCGCGTCGTGGTGCTCACCGGCGAAGGCAAGTCGTTCTGCGCGGGGGCTGACCTGAAGTGGATGAAGGAGATGGTGAATTACTCCTACGAGGAGAATGTCGAGGATTCCAATCTCATCGCCCGTTGCATGCACGGGCTTTACACCCTGCCCCAACCCACCATCGCGCGTGTGAACGGTTCCGCGATAGGCGGCGGCATGGGACTCGTCACCGCGAGTGACATCGCTATTGCCGCCGATAATGCGAAATTCAGTCTGAGCGAAGTGAAACTTGGGCTCGTTCCCGCCTGCATTTCACCATACGTAATAATGAGAACCGGTCCTGCCGCATGTCGTGAATTTTTCCTGACCGGGGAGAGACTTACCGCTGAAAAGGCGCACCGGCATAATCTCGTCAATTATGTCGTGCCGCCGGAAGAGCTTGATAAAACAGTGGATGAATTGATCGGACGATTGAAATCAAGCGGTCCGGAAGCATTGGCGATTTGCAAGAAACTGATACATAACGTTTATGAGATGGAGCTTGATGACGCAATACCCTACACGGTTGAAGTCATAGCTAAGATGAGAATCGGTGATGAGGGGCAGGAAGGTATGCGTGCATTTTTGGAGAAACGTAAGCCGAAGTGGAGTGAGTAAGACACCGCTATGCCCGAAGACGGTCAGTAGCGGTGGCACACGGTGTTGTGTTGATTATTGAATGGTAACCCACGAAATGGGATTCGTGGGTTACAGAAATAGATAAAACCGGGTGCCGCACACTTCAGTGTGCGATCTAAGCTGAAATATAAGATACAAAGGTTATATATGTTCGACAAAGTACTGATAGCCAACAGGGGAGAGATTGCCGCGAGGATCATACGTGGATGCCGCGAGATGGGACTCGCGACGGTCGCTGTATATTCCACCGCCGACAGGGATGCATTACATGTGCAGACCGCGGATGAAGCATGGTGCATCGGACCACCGCTTGCATCTGAGAGTTATCTCAACATCGACAAGATCCTCGATGTCGCGAAGAAGACCGGCGCACAGGCGATACATCCGGGATATGGATTCCTCGCGGAAAATCACGTGTTCGCGAGACGTTGCGCCGATGAGGGATTGACATTCATTGGCCCGTCTCCCGAAGCGATGGAACTTCTCGGCGACAAGATAAAATCGCGCAAGTTCCTCTCGGAAAACGGAATACCGAATATCCCCGGTATGATGGGTTCGACGGAGAGTATCGATGAAATCATCGGGGAAGCGGAGAAGATAGGATTCCCGGTGCTCGTGAAAGCCGCGGCGGGCGGCGGCGGCAAGGGGATGCGTATCGTCAACAAGAAAGACGAGTTGGCGGAAGCTGTTGAATCGGCGATGCGCGAAGCGAAATCGGCGTTCGGCGACCCGACGGTATTTGTCGAAAAGTTCATCGTAAAGCCGCGTCATATCGAATTCCAGGTGCTTGCCGACCAGCACGGAAACCGCATTCACCTGTTCGAACGTGAGTGCTCGATTCAAAGGCGGCATCAGAAAATTGTAGAGGAAACACCATCACCCGCGCTCACACCCGAACTTCGCAAGAAGATGAGCGACACCGCCTTGAAGATCGTCGAGCTTGCGAATTACTACAATGCCGGTACGGTCGAGATGATCCTTGATGTTGATGGCAACTTCTATTTCCTCGAAGTGAACGCGCGTCTGCAGGTCGAACATCCGGTGACGGAATTGACAACCGGGATCGACCTGGTGCATCAACAGTTGCGTGTCGCCGCCGGTGAGAAGCTGACGATCAAACAATCCGACATTGAACAGCGCGGGCATTCCATCGAATGCCGCATCTATGCCGAGAACCCCGAGACCGGATTCACCCCGTCACCGGGGAAGATACTCCACCTGCACGAGCCGCAGGGGCCGGGTATTCGGGTTGACAGCGGGATATTCCCGGGTTACACGGTGACACCGGATTACGACCCGATACTGTCGAAGCTCGTTGTGTGGGATGAGAATCGCGAGAAAGCCGCCGAGCGAATGGCGTTGGCGCTTGAGGATTATGTGATACTCGGCATCAGTACGACGATAGAATTCCTGCGGGATGTGATGAGGCATCCTGAGTTTCTCGCGGGGAATACATACACCGATTTCATCCCGAATAATTTCCCGGAATGGAAACCGGCGGAAGGCGAAGAAGATATAGACTGGGCATTGATTGTGGCGGGGATTCATTCGCACAAGGCGTTCCGTAACAAGGGGACGGGGGGACAGGCGAAGACCGAATACAACCCGTGGCTGACACAGGGGGCGTGGGAATTGATGGAGAAACATAAGTAGATGATCGCACACTGAAGTGTGCGGCACCCGCGTTTGTTTTGTACGTTTTGAAATATGAATAATAGTAATTGTCCGAGCCACGACCGTCAGGGAGTGGACAAATTGAAAGGTTTCGGCAACAAGTTACCGAAACACCGGAGTATTTCAGAGTTGCTGATTTTGTCAGAGCCACGACCGTCAGGGAGTGGACATCTCAAGGTTTCGGGACAGGGGTGTCCCGAAACAACGGGATTAGAGGTTTCGGCAACAAGTTACCGAAACACCGAGAAGATAGAAAACTAACGATGATCCAGGATTAACTATGCTTTTTGAATTCAAACACGGCG
>CBDVBS010000408.1:0-3882 GCA_965372275.1 uncultured bacterium
CTTTAAACATGCGGCCTGTACGCCTTAAAAATGTGCCATTGATAGCAGCTACCTTAACGCAACCTTACTGTGGTAGTTCCGGCATGCTCTTACGTTTACGTTCCCACGGTCAGACTCGAAGACTCGTCAGACCGTGCCATCAGGACACGGTATCTCATAACGAATATCTATAAGCCGAATTGGTATAACCGATTTGCGTGATATAATTCCTCCAACTTTATCGGAGGTTGTTCATGCATCGTTACCTTCTGCTACTGCTGGTTGCCTCATTTTTCATGCTTTCCAACAGCTCCTGGGCATATCAAACGGACGATTTCTATCCCGTTGAAAATATTCAGCCGGGTATGACCGGCACGCTCCTGTGCGGTTTGGGTGAAGGGGGCGCGATAGAGACTTACACGGTCGTGGTTAAATCGGTGCTCGGTAACCGCGGACGTAATGGGGATGGCTGGCGGGCGGTGTTAATAGAAGCCGGCGACGATCTCATCGAAGCTCATGGCGGTTTCGTAAGCGGAATGGGTGGAGCCCCGGTCTATTTCGACGGACGCCTCGCCGGGGCTTTCTACATTCATTACGAGTGGACGCTGCAGAATTTCGGGCTAATGCGCCCGATCGACCGTATGCTGAAACTCTGGGATGATGAGGAAGTGATTGCAGGCGATATTGAACACCTGCCGATGTTTACGCCTCCTGATGTTTTCATCGATGAAACCCGCGAAACGATCCATGATTTCGGGCCCACTGCTTTCCAGCCGGGTAGCATGATCTGCACGATCGAGACAATCGGTGATGTGAATGCCTGGGAGGTTGGCTGCATCACCTATATCGACCCGGATACGGGACGCTTCCTCGCATTCGGCCAGGCTGCGTACGAAAGTCTTGGGGACGTGAATATTCCCGTAGCCGACTGCTATGTATATCACACGTTCGAGTCAATCGAGCAGAATTTCACGCTGGGTATTCCCACGCGAATCATCGGCACGATGACAACCGATGCGTGGCAGGGTATTAATGGCACATTGAGTGAAATACCCAATCTCCTCAAGGTTGAGTTGTTTTTGTATGACGAGGATTACGAGCGTGAGTTGACCTCCCTGTTCTATGCCGCGGATGACCCGCGAATATATCCCGACTCGGTGCCCGCCGCGATCAAGCGTGCAATTGAGCGCGGCCTGGATACTGCCGGCAGGGGATTTGTGACGGTGCATTGGACTCTGCACACAACCGCCTGGGATGTTTTCGAATTCGAGCAGGTTTACCTCGCCGAGGATTACGCGGGAGCTGCAGGTTCGGACTTGAAGAAAATACTTGCGTCTCTCGCGAAGAACGATTTCACGGTGAGCGTGCCGAAATTACTCACGGGCCGTGTGAGCCTTACGAAAGCCGAAAAGGCAATCGTGCTGCGGGACCCGCGTCACGTGGTTGAAGATGAAGATAAGGAAGGTTTTCCGGAGGAAGTGAAACCGGGGGAGGGAATCGAGATCAAGCTTCGAATGGAACCAAGGATGGCGGGCGGATACGACCGTTCATTCACTTTTCAGGTGCCGCTTGAATTCCCCGAGGGGGCGGCGAAGATCCAAATATACGGCGGGCTGAAAAGCCTGCCGTCAAATGGACAGGTACCGGATAATATATTCGACGAGATGAAGAAATCCCGTGACGATCTGGTCGATCCTTTGGAAGTGGAAGTACCGGGGGATTTGTATGAATTGATGGAATCGTTCCAGCCGGAGTACCGCGCCGATGAGCTTGTCATACAGATCGTATCGACTGAGGATGACGACCCGGATGGTGATCGGGTGCATTTTGAAATAGTGGAGAGACTGGACGGAATAGTCAGAGGTGTTATTGTGCAGGAAACAAAAATAAATGGGGGTGATGAATAATGCGGTATTCACTGTTTGTCGGGATCATCACACTGCTTCTTTTTTCAGGTATGCCCAACGCGAATGCGCTCGATTCATCCCTCGACCCATCGGATTTCATATTCCGCGATGAACTTATTCCGGGGATGGAGGGGTATGCTCTGACCGTGATCGATGGAATCAGGATCGACAGGATTGATGTTCGTCTCAAGGGTATTATAAAGGATCGATGTTTCAACGGACGGGACATGCTTCTCATCGAGACCTCGGGTGATGTCGTCGAATATTCGCACGGCGTTGCGGGCGGGATGTCAGGCAGTCCCATCTACTTCGATGGACGTTTAGCCGGGGCTATAAGCGGTCACTGGCTGCATACGAGCCAAACCGTAGGGATAGGGACGCCGATAGAATATATGCTTGAAAATTTGGATTACGAGGATGCCTACGAGGACTCGTATGCCGACCCGCTTCCCTACGGAAGCCCGTTTTTCAACGAGCAGGAGAGTGGGTCGGGATCGAATCTGATCGGCATCGCCCGTGATAAATCGGAAGCGGAAAGGCTCCAGGCGGAGATGGGTTCAGATGCACTCATCTTCGTGAAAGCCCTCACGCCGATTATCGTCGGCGGCGTCGGGCCGCGGGTGCTTGAGATGATGCGGGATGATATTGAAAGCACTTTCAACGGTGAAGTGTGGGATATCCCGGTAACGCTTCCCGGCAATATCGAAATCCCCGACAGGATGGAACCGGGTTCGGCGCTGGGGACGATGTGGAGTCGAGGAGATATCCAGTACGGCAGTTACGGCACGGTAACATATGTCACCCCTGATGGACGGGTACTCGGTTTCGGGCATGCTATGGCCCGCAGGGGACGTACCGAGGTGCCGATGGCATATGGATACATCTATGGCAGAAGGCCGGGCATAAGGAAGTCGAATAAGTATGGCGGGCCAACCCGGCTTTGCGGTGTGATCACACAGGATCGGGGCGGGGCGATTTCGGGATATTTCGGCATCGAGCCGAGGATGATCCCCGTGCGTGTAACGACGAGTGTCAATGGCGGTGAGGGAAGGGAGTATCGAAGCGAAGTCACTGGCAGTCGTTTCTACTACCCGGCGGTATGTTCCGCCGTGGCCAAGGCCTGTGTATGGCGTGTGATACCCCAGTTCAAGGGTGGCGTGCTGAATGTAGCGTGGCGTATCGAATTCGAGGATGGCGAGGTTATCTCAAGGCGGGATATTTATTCCGGCAATGATCCGGTGACATCGTTCGGGGAAGATCTCGAACGGGTCAATAACTGGGCTATCGAGAACCGTTTCGAGCGGCTTGTGCCGAAATCGGTAACAGTCGAAGCCGAATTCAATCCGGTCGATGATCATGTGCGAATAATCGATGCGGAGTTGGTCGATGCCGACGCGGGATTGAAGTTCATCCCCGGGACGCGTGAAGCTGTGCTGGTGGATGAAGATGGGAATGAGCTTGCACGTGTGCGCCATCTCACCGGCGAGTTGGAGATCGAATATGAGAAGGAGAACGGCAGTTATGTTTTCGAACCCGGTGATCCCCTTTTCATTCATGTTACAGCTAAAGCCCGGCGCGGAGATGTGAGTCATTATCTCTTCAGGCTGCTCATCCCGGCGGTTGAACCGGGCGAGAAGGGTATGATACAGATTCGCGGCGGAACCGATATGATCCCTGGCCCTCAGGTGATCGGACCCAAGGCATACGATGAGGCGTTGGATGATCGTGGTAAGATTATTCATTTCCCGACATTCGCTGATTCCGTGCAGACATATATCGCCGAACTGGATGATGGATATTCCGCCGGTGAACTGGTGGTGGAGTTGATATTCAATTCCATCGAGGATGCCGAAACCCGTGATGATGCATCGGGACTCTACAGCGCGAAGATCGAGGAGTTCGATGCTCCGGTGGTTGGATACGTGCGTATCCCGTTCAAGATTCCTGAAGAGGAAGAGGAAGAATTTCAAGAGATTACCATCTACAAATATTTCAA
>CBDVBS010000409.1:0-3871 GCA_965372275.1 uncultured bacterium
AAGTACCGCCTTGACCGCTACGAATGCGCGATTGATTTCTTCCGCAGTGAATACCCAAATGGCGGCTACGACAAGGTGGGCGTCTTCAGCGTTGACTACACATGGGACTTCGCGCGAATCCCCGAAGAGGATTACGGCATCTACGTCGGATCCGGTTTCTCCTACCTCGGGGCAACCGACTATTGGGGAAACGACGGTTTCTGCTGGAACCTGCTCGTCGGGTATGATTACACGAGCAGTTGGTCCATCGCCGGACGCTTCTTCTATGCCTTCGACGGCGGTGATACATTCGCCACGGGCGGCTTGTGCTACTTGTTTTAATTCCTTGACACGGTTTTTTATCTCCGGGTGCCACGCCCACTCCGAGTCTTCGAGGATGGGCGTGCCATGTTAGACCCCCCTTAATCCCCCCGTAAACGGGGGGAAATCTTTTGGGGGAAATAAAGGTGTTGTTTCTTGATGTTGTTTCGGTACACCCTTGTGCCGAAACGTTCTGAGGTTGGTTTCGGGACAGGGTGTCCCGAAACATCAAAAACATCGAACTGTAATAACTCCCTCACCCCCAACCCTCCTTCCCCCCCCGCAACCTTTGGGATATAATAGAGTCTTGGAGGTATGAGGATGCCAGACAATACGCAACTGATGGATGTCCATGCCACGACCATACTTGCCGTGCGGCGAGGCGGCACTGTCGCTATCGCCGGTGACGGGCAGGTGACGATAGGTAACCAGATAATGAAACATCAGGCCGTCAAAGTGCGGCGGCTTTACCATGACAAGGTCATCACCGGGTTCGCCGGGGCGGTCGCTGACGCGTTCAGCCTGTTCGAAAAATTCGAAGGGAAACTCGAGGAATACAACGGCAACCTCCGACGCTCCGCGGTTGAACTGGCCAAGGAATGGCGGTTGGATAAATATCTACGCCGCCTGGAAGCTTTGCTGCTTGCCGCCGACGATAAAGAGATCCTGCTCATAAGCGGTACCGGTGATGTCATCGAGCCGGACACCGAAGCGATCGCGATAGGCTCCGGCGGGCCATACGCATACGCGGCGGCAAGAGCGCTGTGCAATGAGACCAATCTTACCGCCGAGGAAATCGTTCGCAAGGCGATGATCATCGCCGCGGATATCTGTATTTACACCAACAAGGAAATTTCAGTCGAAATTCTGAAAAGTGATTAGTGCATCGGTTTCACTGGTGTTTCGGGAATTTATTCCCGAAACATTTTAATAGGTATGGAAGTTTCGGGAATAAATTCCCAAAACACCGGTAAACGGGAATAAATTCCCGAAACACCGATAAAATAGATTAGCATATGAGACATTAGACTATAATTCACACACACATATGCCCCGTATTAATCGCAAATCCAAAGGAGGCGAAGAGGGTTGAAGATAGTATCGACAGGAAGAATTGTTTCGGAAATGGAAGAGAACCTGACGCCGCGACGTATTGTCGAGGAGCTGGACAAGTACATCATCAGCCAGGACGACGCCAAGAAGGCCGTCGCCATCGCGCTGAGAAACCGCTTCAGGAGACGCAAGCTCGATGATAAACTTCGCAAGGAAGTCCTCCCGAAGAACATCCTGATGATTGGCCCGACGGGTGTCGGCAAAACCGAGATCGCCAGGCGGTTGGCCAACCTGACCGGCGCGCCGATGGCGAAGGTCGATGCCACCAAGTATACCGAGATCGGGTACGTCGGACGTGATGTCGAAGCCATGGTGCGAGACCTTACCGAAAAGGGCGTCAACATGGTGCGCATCGAGAAGATGGAAGAGGTGCGTAAGAAGGCTGAAAAGATCGCCGAAGAACGGCTCGTCGATCTATTGCAGCCAATGCCGGGTGGACCGGGGAAGATGCCCGGGGCGCTCAAGCAATTCCACCAGTACCGGCCAGCCGATGTCGCCGCCGGTGATGAAGGCCCGGTTGCATCCGACCCCCAGAAACAGGAAGAGGATCACCTTGAGCAATATAAACGTATTCGCGAACGGTTCCGCAAACAGCTCAGGAAGGGAGAGCTTGAGGAAACGATCGTCGAGATGGATGTCGATGAGGCAAAACCGAAGATCATAGATATGTTCTCATCCCAGGGCATGGAAGGTGTCGGCATTAACCTGCAGGAAATGATGGGTGACATGGTCCCGCGTCGTAAACGCAAAGCGCGTATGCCCATCAAGGAAGCACGTGAATTCATCATCCAGGAGGAGATGAACAAACTCATCGATATGGACCAGGTGGTGCGCGAGGCGATCGAGAAGATCCAGGAAACGGGAATCATCTTCATCGATGAGATAGATAAGATCGTGGCATCCGAAAAATCCCACGGTCCCGACGTAAGCCGCGAAGGAGTTCAGCGCGACATCCTGCCGCTCGTCGAGGGTTCCACGGTGCAGACGAAATACGGGCCCGTCGAAACGAGCCATGTGCTGTTCATCGCCGCGGGGGCTTTCCATTCGCACAAACCGAGTGATCTGATACCGGAATTGCAGGGACGTTTCCCGATCCGCGTCGAGCTTTTAGGGCTAACCGCCGACGACTTCGTGCGTATTCTCACCGAGCCCGAGAACGCGCTGGTCAAGCAATACCAGGCGCTGCTCGCGACAGATGGTGTGACTCTCGAATTCACTGAAGACGGCATCCGCCAATTAGCCGACCTTGCCGCCGAAGTGAACAGCCGTACGGAGAATATCGGCGCGAGAAGATTGCACACGATTCTGGAAAAAGTATTGGAAGAGACAAGTTTCAACGCCCCCGACAAGGTCAAAGGAAAAGTCAAGATCGACGCGGAATTCGTGAACAAGCAGGTGAAAGACCTTGTCGAGGACAGGGATTTGAGCAAATATATTCTTTAGCGATCCGATTCCCCCCGAGGGAACAGGTTGGTTACATTTCGCTTATGCAATCCGATGGGCCGAAAGAGAATCTCCCGATGTTCAAGAACCGCGTTAAGCAGGTTGAGAGCCGACGGCATCTGTCTGGTTCGCTCATCAAGTATGTCTATCCCTCTATCGGGCTCGCGGCGCTGTTCCTTGTGATAAACGCGTTCAAGAAGCTCAGTTGCCTTTGGACATTTGCCGGTTTGGTATTCCTGTTCATTGCAGTCGTTACGACATACCTGTGGTACCAGTTTCGTAAAGCCGAGGAATTCGAGGAGAAATTACGCGGGCAGCGTATTCGCGACATGAACGGCGTGCTGAAATGTATCTACCTCGAGGGAAAAGTGCCCGATGGTTCGGGTAAGATCGGGAAATGCGTGCTGTATGGATTCACCCTCGATGCATACCCCTACTGCATCTATTGCCACGAACATCGTCCAAAACCGGGAGCTGAGAAAGAATAGTGTCTTGGAATGATGAGTGAACCAACAAATCCCGGTTTCGGCACAGGGTGTACCGAAACATCTGAAAAGCCTTCATTTGGAATGATGAGTGAACTATACGTGTGCCACAGTTACACCAACCGTGTGCCACGCCCACAGCCGTCTTCGGCTTTGGGCGTGTCTTTGTTATAACCCCATCCTGGTGCCACGGATAAGCGAGTTTCGAGCTTGCCCGTGCTCAGAGTGTCCACTCCCTGACGGTCGTGGCTCGGATTGCTAAATGTACTACACCATCCGCGTGCCACCACTACTCCATCCGTGTGCCACCGCTATCCGAGTCTTCGAGGACAGCGGTGTTTTGCAATGAGTGTGTGCCACCACTACTCCGTCCGTGTGCCACCACTACTCCGTCCGTGTGCCACGCCCACAGCCGTCTTCGGCTTTGGGCGTGTCTTTGTTATGGCCCCATCCTGGTGCCACAGACAAACGAGTCTTCGAGCTTGCCCGTGCTCAGAGTGTCCACTCCCTGACGGTCGTGGCTCGGATTG
>CBDVBS010000410.1:0-3858 GCA_965372275.1 uncultured bacterium
AGCGAAGACGCTGAGTAGCGGTGGCACACATCAGGCGCACCCGACCGCTGGCGTCGAAGTCTATCCAACGCTCCAACAATTATGTGATATAATCTTATTGATTCTCCTATCTCCCCAAATGTTTCATGGATGTTGTGTGTCTAACATGCATACGAACGATTCATGCACAAACGCGCTCAGCATCTATAAATAAGATATGGAGGTTGAATGATGAATACCGTAACCAGGATAATCCTTCTGATGGGAATATGCCTTCTGTGTTGCAACGGATTATGGGGATGCAAAGGCGGACGCGAGGCAAAGGTCGGGAATATCGAAGGCCCCGACTGGATTTGGGAGACGACATCGGGTTATTACAAAATCAACTATGACGGCACCGGTGTTACCTTCCATTGGTCGTGTGATCCGCCGGGCGCCGGGCACTTCGAAGATCCCGGTGTCGAGTTCGCCAAGTTTATCGCCGGGGCGGTCGCGGTCGATACAATCGTGGAACTACGTGTTCTGATTGAAGCGAACGAGTGGGGTCCGGTGATTAAGAAGAGGAACATCACCGTGAAGGACATCACCGGATGGCATGTGAGTGAGATCAACGGGCCATTGGCTATTGACGAGAACACATCGGGTATCTTCAACATACTCGCCGGGGGGGATACGGGAATCACCTACGAATGGAGCGTGGATCCGCCGGACGCGGGAATTTTCGAAGAGCCCGGAACGGCAGGCACTAAATTCACGGCCGGGTGGGTATTGTTCGACACTCCCGCGGAAATTGGCGTCGTGGTCAATTCCGACAACCATGCACCGGTTTTCAAAGTGCTGGACATCACGATAATAAACACCTCTGCTTTCTACGTGGGTGAAATAACCGGGCCCGACCAGGTTAACGAGAATACATCGGAGATATTCAGCATCATTGCGAGCGGGGATTCCGGGATCACCTATAGCTGGACCGCGAATCCACCCGATGTCGGTGAATTCGAAACACCGGACGCGGCAAGTGGGCAATATTCAGCCGGAGATGTCGAGGTTGATACGCCGGTTGAATTGCAGGTTGTGATCGATTCCGACAATCACGAGCCCGTGACCAGGACAAAATGGATCACTGTTACAGCCGAATCGCTATTCCAATGGGCAAAAAGCTGGGGGAACTGGGGAACTGACCTTGCAGAAGATATCGCTGTCGACCCGGCAGGGAATATTTATGTAACGGGTGAATTCCACGGGGACGTTGACTTCGATCCCGGGCCCGGTCAGCAGATGGGGTATTCCAATGGTGCGAGCGATATCTTCTTAGGCAAGTACGACACAATGGGTGACCTGCAATGGGTTCGCACCTGGGGCGGGCATTATGACGATGGCGGGCGAAGTGTTGCTGTGGATACGTCGTTCGGTGTCTATGTCACCGGCTATTACAGATATTCGGCGGATTTTCATCCTGAATGGGGAGAGGATATGCACTTTGCCTTGGGACAGGAGGATGCATTCCTGAGTAAATTCGATTCGAGCGGGGATTTCAGATGGGCAAGAACATGGGGCGGTGCATCCAACGATAATGGAGAGGCCGTGGCAACAGGAGGGCTCGACCAGGACTGCTTCGTGGTCGGTTACTTCAGAGATTCCGTCGATTTCGATCCCGATGAATATACCAGCAGCATGCAGTTTTCAAACGGAGAAAGCGACGCGTTCGTTACGGTTTTCAACAGCGCCGGAGATTATCAGTGGTCCCAGGCGGTGGGCGGGATGGATCAAGACTCTGCCATGGGTGTTGTGGTTGACATGCTGGGGTACGCCCGGGTTACTGGTACTTTCAGGGACCATGTTGATTTCTATCCCTCAGGCCCCGGAGGTGAGCATACGTCAAATGGAGGCAACGACGCTTTCCTGTTCTTCCCCACAGGATCCACAACACATGCCTATACATGGGGAGGTACAGGTTGGGATTCTGCAAACGGAATAACAGTTAGTGATGATGGGAATTACTACATTATCGGTTTTTTCACACACAACGTTGATCTGGATCCAACCTCAGGTACAGATATACACGCTGGAACAGGCGAAAGAGACCCTTTCCTTATCTCATTAGATAGTAGCAGCAACTACAGGTGGGGGCAGTCATGGGGAAGCACTAATTCCGATTTTGCTGAATCCGCGGCAGTGGACGAATTGGGCAATATCTATGTTGCCGGTTATATGTCCGGTGCAATGACATTGGATACGGGTTACGGACCCCAAGTTTATGATTGTGCAGGGATGTATGACGCTTATCTCTTGTGTTTCGATAGCTTCGGCGACCCGTGGTGGATGGGAACATGGGGAAGTACCGGTTTTGATAGAGGTGCTGGAATTGGCGTGGATGATGGAAATAATGTCTATGTATCCGGTAGTTTCAGCTACACTGTCGACTTCAACCCGACCGCCGGGGTTATGGACCTGTCTTCAAGCGGCATGTATGACGCATTCCTGAGTAAATTCGCATTTGATGGATTCTACTGATCAGGAAAAAATATCCGGGATATGAACGGGCACCTGTGATGGGTGCCCATTTTTGTTTCGGGCAAAAGTTCCCGCAACACCTGCGGTTCGGGGAATTAGCAGCCAACTACTGGAAAAAGCGTAATAATGACTTATAATTGAATAAGAACATTAAGCGACAGAGGAGGAAGCAGAATGAAACACAGGATATTTATCGTACTCCTCTTTGCGGTTGCATTGCTCCAAATTACCGCGTCACCGGCATCAGCCGATGGCTGTATCATTCACCCGGCCAACATCGACCCGCCGCTCGAAGGCGGAGAATTCATCGAACCATCGCAGATGGCGTTCATTGTCGATGCGGGTGATGGGATGGAAGCCATTGTGCTCCAGGTGACATTCGGGAAAGCCGACCTTTCTGAATTTGGCTGGTTAGTTCCACTGCCGAGTGTTCCTGAAGTCAGGAAGGAATCGCCGGACATTTTCAACAGCCTCTTTACACACACGTATCCACGGGAGACATATTACTCGTCCGGCGGTGGATGCGGAAGTTCCGGCGTAGTATCGCCGCCCCAGCCTGCCCTTGGTGAAGGAGGCAGCAACGACAGGATCGACATGATCGAGAAACAGACCGTTGGGGATTACGATGTCTTCACCGTGGCCGCGGAAACGCCACAGGAGTTGAAGACCTGGATCGAGAATAACGGGTATGTCGTTCCAGATGACTGGGAATCTGTATTCCAGTGCTACATCGACAAGGAATGGATATTCGTCGCCATCAAGGTGCATCTCCCGGAGAATATCACATGGTATGACGGCTATTATGGCCCGGCGAGGTATCCCATCCAGTATGGTGTGCTGCATCCATTGTTCTTCCTGTTCGAGACGGATGACCTTATCTACCCCATGCTCATCAGCAAGCTCAACGGCGGCTCGACCGACCTGACGATGTATGTCCTTGCCGACCATCGGATGCAATTCAAGGATTCCGAGCAGAAATGGGCGGGCATTGTTGACGAGCAGGAGTTCCCCGACTACCATCCGCTGGAATTTTATGTCAGGGGTGAGCGTTATCTCACGAAATTGCGCCGCGTCTATTTCTGGGACTCCGATTATGACGCTGATCTGTACTTGAGCCAGGCACCGAATGATGTTGAGGATCGCCACGGAGCCGTTGTCGAACTGCCCACGAACTTCCTCATGTTGGGCTTCTTGGCTGCGGGATTCCCGTTGCTGAAGAGGATCAGACGTCGCAAACGGAACGAATGAGGGTATTTTCAACATAGCTACAACCGCACACTGAGCCCTGAGGTGTTCCTGGTAGCAGTGCTCAGGTTAGCAGCTACTTTCCGAAGACGGAAAGATAGCAGCTACCAATGGCACTAA
>CBDVBS010000411.1:0-3845 GCA_965372275.1 uncultured bacterium
GGCGATAATATCAGTGCGAGGGCCAATTTCCTCAAGGGCTTTTATTGCTGACGTGCGGATTGAATCTTTTTCCAGCTTGAGCAACTCAAACAACCCGTCAATTCCCTCCTGCGCCTCCAACCCTATTTCTTTCAAGGCTGTGATGGTGAGGTAGTAGTTTGGGCAACGATCAATTATTTCTACCAGCATTGGGACCGCTTCCACGGCATCAGCCCCCATTTTCCCTACCGCTATTATTGCATGATAGTCACTATCCTCGACTAACGTCAGAAGCATGGGAAGACATTCAGCAGGACATCTGTCAAGTTTGTTGATCGATGCCAGTGCAGCAGACGCAACAGTTGATGAGTCATTCATTGTTACATATACAAGCGCATCCATAACGCCGGGCTTCAGTTCGATATTTCCAAGCGCCTTAACCGCGGCCTCGCGGAGAACAACATCTTCATTCATCAGCACATCGATCAGGAGTTCGATAATATCCTGCCGGGTGGTAATTTTGACAATGGCTGTAACGGCTTCTGAAGCCACCTGCAGGTTATCCTCCCTGATTGCTTTCACAAACATCGGTATTGCAAGAGATGCATCCCCGCCAAAAGTTCCAAGGGCAGCATAAGCACCTTTCCTGGACTCAACATCCCCTGTTTCGGTTAAGCCTAAAAGGAAAGAGATGGATTTCTCACTACCGATGTTAAGCAGTATCTGGTGGACATTTTCCGCTTTAAGGCGATATTTGTCGGGTGCATATTTCACAATCAAGGGCATGGCATCTTCGGCAGCCGGACCCATCTGCGCCAATGCTTCTAATATGGGATCAACATTATGCGGGTATTCTTCGCCAAGCATTTCGATGAGGATCGGGATAACGCACGCGGCCTCCTCCCCGATATTCCCAAGCGCCCGGATTGCGGAATCTTTGAGAAAATCCTTCTCTTCATCAGTGATGCACAACATCAATGCGTCGACAACTCCCGGCTCGGGGCCAATTTTCCCAAGCGCCCGGGCTGCTTCGTTAGCCACCATGTATTCATCATCATCCAGCGCTTGAATCAGTGCAGGGACAGCGGATGCCGCAATGTAACCACGAGAACCCAATTCCTTAGCCGCATCGCGTCGTAAGCCGGGTTTGTCATCCTGTAGCTGCTCGATAAGCCCATCTATAGTTTTGTTTTTTGCGCTATATGATGCTGATGCATCAGCGGATATGAGAAGCAAAACGATTGCAAGAAGCGGAATAGTCCATAGCCTGTACATCATATGTCCTCCGTTATTACAAGAAAGGCTTCCCCATAAAACGCAAACCCCCAACCTTGTTTCCATTTTCTATGACACCATCGGATATGAAATGGTTTGATCAGTATCACTCCTCACCTTCCAACGTTCCCTCGATCCTGGCGATGGCTTCTTCGGCTAAATCCCTTGGCCACTGGTTTTGCGAGTATCTGACGATTTTCCTGAGCGCGGGCAATGCATCTGATGCATACGGGCCGAGTTCGCCCAACGCCTGGATGATATCCCAGTTTGATCCTAATCCGTTTGTTTCCAGCATCTCAATCAGTTTCGGCACAACACCGACTGCCTTGTCACCCATGCATCCAAGCGCGCGAATTGCCGCTGATCGTATTTGTTCATCATAATCATCGAGAAATGGGATCAACGCATCAACGATCTTCGAATCGGGCTCAACGTAACACAGGGCTCTGGCGGCTTCTTCTCTGGCCCATTGAGAGGGGTCGTCGAGAGCTTCCAACAGGACTGAGACCGCCAAGTCTTTGTGCGACCCCATACGGTAAAGCGCCAATGCGGCGGCCACGCGCTTGCTGCCACGGATATCGTCGAGCCACCCGACGAGGATCGGCGCAGCTTCAATCGCTGCAGGGCCGATTGCCCCGAGGGCTTCCGCGATATATATAGCGGAGTAGCCTTCTTCTGATTTTATAAGTTCGATCAACAAGGGCACCGCGCTTATCGCATCAGGGCCCATCCATCCCAGTGCATCGATAACACTGTAATTGACCGAGCCATCCGGTGATTTCACTTTGTTAATAAGGGCCTGCACCGATTCCGGGGTGGCTCCGATCCACACGAGCGCACGTATTGCCTCGTGCGCGACCTCCCCGCATTCATCGTCGAGAGCTTTAATAAGAGCGGGTATCGCTTCCGCCGCGGCCGGGCCGATCTCCTCCAGCGCGGATGCCGCGATTCTTCTGACACCCTCGCTGCGATTATCACCCAGCGCAACTATCAGAGCCGGCACCGCATCAACCGCATCGGGACCCATGCGGTAGAATGCGTGACACGCGCCGATACGAACATCCGACTCCCGGTCATTCAGAAGTTCCGAAAGCGCGGCTACCGCCTCGCTGTCGCCGACTCCTATCCAAGCAAGGGCATCAGTGCCGTTACGGCGGATCTTGTTACTCTCATCCTTAAGCAAGGGCAGGATGTAGGGAATCGCATCCCGGCCTTCCTTCCCCATATGTCCGAACGCCGAGGTGACGAAGTTGATGGTTCGCAAATCGGCGTTTTCAAGAAGCTCGGCTAAATATGGAATTGCGGGCGAACCGATTTCACCGAAAGGGCCTAACAAATAATAGCTGCTGCGCTCATCAGACGACTTGAATATATCAATTAGGAGAGAAATGTTTTCCGGGTCGGGGGGCAGATAACCTAATATGAATGCGGCACTCTGCCTGAGCGTGTCGTTTTCATCGGCGGCGATTTCTCTCAACAGCGTTGTGCAAACTCCGGCATCAGGCGCGATTTTTCTTAGCATCGACATCGCTCCGCTGCGCGCGGGCGATTCCCGATCCTCGATGATTTCAGCAAGGGCGGGGACGATCTCAGGGCCGATTGATTCCAATATATTCAATACGGTGCCGAGATGGCCATTTTCGCATTTCCCCGTCAAATCGATCAGTAACGGGATTACACCTTCCATATCGGTATCGAAATATTTCAACGATTCGATTGAACGACTTTTTTCATAACTTTCGTCGATATCCGTTCCCGCAATGACGTAACTCAGTAGTTCTTCATCAGCGTATCCGAGTAGCGCCAATGTATACACCACTTCGTAACGCACATATTCATCCTCATCCCGCAATGTTTTTTGGAGAGCAGTTATTACGGCTGGAGTGGCCAGGCCGACATTAACAATGGACATTGCCGCCTGCTGACGTACCTTCGGTGATTCATCGTCGAGCATCCCCGCGATGTCGTCAACCGCGTCGACAGCATCAGGGCCGATGTTTCCGAGCGCCTGAACAGCCGTGCGCCTTATCTCCTCATCAGGATCATCGAGTACACCGATGATCGCATCTATCACCCCGTCCTTCGCTCCGAGATTTCCAAGAGATAAAATCGTCGCGGTTATAACCTTTGTATCCACATCGTTGAGCATATCGATTGTGATTGGGACCAGTCCCGGTCTGTCATCCGCGAAATCATCGATCGCGCAAACGGCGGCGGATCGCACCGATGCGTCCTCGTCGTGGAGCGCGTCCAACACGGCTTGAACGATCTCGTCATTAGCGTCAAAGATGGTTAGTGTCATGAGCGCCTGTGAACGCACGCGGGCCTCTTCGTCCCTAACGGCTTCGAGAAGGAGCGGCAATGCATCCGTGGGAACATATGATATATGTCCCAATATGAGGGCTGCCTTGTAGCGCATATCGGCATCAGGATCAGCGAGATATTTCATCAGCACGGGGATCGCTTCCGGTTCGAGCCATTCCACGGTTGACCAGAAATGCCCGGTACTCATACCGTGCTCGCTGTCCATCTGACTGAAGATAGAGAGGACTTTTTTTTCAATATCCTGATCTTCTTCCGAATAAGCGTTT
>CBDVBS010000412.1:0-3839 GCA_965372275.1 uncultured bacterium
GTATATCAGAGATACAATCGGGCGGGAAATCAAGATGCATTACTCCCCAAGCGGTGATTTATCGTCGGTTGAATTTCCTGACAAAAAGAAATGTACATACCGCTATAACAAAGGGGGCCGCATCAAAGAAATTAGCGGTCCGAACGGATTCTCGGCGCAGGTCAGCTACGATGTAAAGGATAGAGTAACAACACTCAATGGCCCCACAGCGTTAACCTTTAAATACAAAGAACATAATGATCGCTATGTAGTTAAGACAAATCGCAACAACGGACCCGAGCGTACTTACCAGTTCGACAAGTCTCAAAAATGGGCCTCAGTAGCGATAACCGGTGGCCCTGAAATAACCTATCGGTACGATGACTTAGGCCGTTTGATAGAGCTTGGCGACTCACTTGGCCGAGTTGAAGCCTTTCGATATGATGCAGCGGGAAACTTGATTGAGCATAAAGATGTTGCCGGTGGAAAAACAAAAATAGATTATGAGGGCACGTATCCCGTCAAGATTACCTCTCCTGCCGGAGTTATCACGCAGATTGAATATGATGAGAAGGGTCGACGCGTCCGGGAATCCGATGGCCTATCTCGCGAGCAGACCTGGAACTATGATGAATTCGGTCGTGTTCTCTTCCATTTCTCAAACGGTCTGGGAACGGTCCGATTTGAATATTCTCAGGAAGGGTACCTCATAAAAGAGATTAGACCTAATGGCCTCGTCATCCGACATCGCTATGACCATCAAGGCCGATGGATAGGTTCCGATAACGGTTTATTCCGTTACGGGTTTGGCTTTTCTAATTCTGGTTTTCTAAACCGAATCAGCCTGAACGGGGTCGACCAGTCTATCTATGGGTACGATTCATTAGGCCGAATTACAGATTATACATGGTTGGGCCGACGATTCGAATACAAATGGAACGATTCATCCCGATTGACTCGGGTCACGGATCCTTCCGGCACTATTACACAATATCATTACCATGAAAAAGGTGGACTCACTAAGATGGCACCTGAAGGAGCAATTCCGAGATATTTTAAAATGGATACCTTAGGCCGGGTTATCTGGAAAGATATCGGGGTATCAAAAACGCAGATTCAATACGACCGTGCCGGACGACCCGACCATATAACTAACGGACGAGGCCAGGAGATCGAATTTATGATGGATCCAATGGATCGTCTCATAAAAATCACCGGGAGTGATGGCGCAGGAGGTTCATTGACTTACGACACTTTAGGCAACTTAATAAAACTGCTGTCTCCAGGGTTTGAACAGAACTTCAAATACGACAAGTATGGAAACGTTGTCGAAATCCGAGACCACAGATTTCCAGAACCGGTCGGCTTTGAATACGATAATGCGGATCGTAGAACAGCAATAATCGTGCCAGGTAAAGGGCGGATTGAATATGAGTATGATACAAGTGATCGCCTCCAATCTATCCGTGATATCTCCGGGGGAGAGATAAAACTTATCTATGGTCCAAGCTTTCAGCGCAAGGCAGTTTTTTATCCGAACGGTGTGATAGTAAGTTATGATCACGATGCCTCTGGCAGAATGACGGGTATCCGGGTCGAGGGGCCAGAAGGAAAACTAATTGCACACGTTAGCTACGAATATGATCGATTCGGTCAACCAATGCGTGAGCGGGACACGAAGGGCCGGGGGTGGATGGTTTACCTTGACCGGGATGGTCAGATCGCCAGTATAGGTGACGGTGCAGGTCAAATTACAAAGCTACGCTACGATGAGCGCGGGAACCTCCTTAAAGCAGGGCCGCTTTCCTGGGCTTATGACGCCTCGAATCGGTTGGTGAGTACCGACAAAGAGCTATTGTTATATGACGAAGATGGAAATTTAAGCATGCGGCAGGCTAATACCCGTTTTAACTATGAATGGGATTCCCTCAATCGTCTGACAAGCATCGAGGCAATGGCAGGTGGTACTATATCGTACCAATACGATCTTCTGGATCGACGCGTATCCAAGAAGGTAGGTAAAAAACAGACACATTTCTTTATTGACAATTATGACGTACTTTTTGAGTTTGATGTAAATAAAGATATTCGGAAACTATTTTTCCTCGGGAGCGAGATAGACGAGCTATTCGGTGTTCTTATAGGAGATGAAATATTTTACATTATTCAGGATGGAATGCGAAATGTCCGCTGGATCACGGACGTCCATGGCTCCCTGGTTGGAGAATTCAATTATGAACTGTGGGGAGATGTGGAAGGCGATTCTTCAATCTTGACAAAGATCGGCTACGGCTATCGGGGCCGCGAGTATGACGCTGAAACGGGGCTATATTACTTCCGTGCCAGATACTATGATCCAAGGCTTCGCAGATTCATTTCGGTTGATCCTGACAGCGGTTCAGTCGATATCCCGGTTACAATGCACCCATATCTCTTTCTTCGCAACAACCCTGTCTTGTTCAATGATCCTTTTGGCACCAGAGAGAAGTGGAAATCCCCATTCACCAGGATGATCGAATTTCCTGGTAGAGTTTTGAGGGGTGGCTATGAAATAACGAAAGATGCTCTTAAAGCCGGCTATGATGCTTTAGTAAGAGCCGGTTGTACGACACGTGAGTTCACCAGAGATCCCGAAAAGTTTACCAAAGATACGGTTAAAAAGTATGGAAATAAGGCTGTAGATGCGGGCCTTGATATGGTTACAGGGGCAGATAGACGGTTAACAGGTTCAGGTAGAGTTTTTGGAGGGGGCCTGGATAAAGCAATTAGGGAAGAGAGGTATCAACCATTATACGAGGAAAAACGTGAAGGGGTTAAGGTACTGGAAGAAACAGTTAAGCAGATCGCCGATAAATTCGTTCCTCAAACAAAATTGATTAGGAATGCAACCAAGGCGGGCAGCAATCCAAATGACAGAGAGCGGATGAAAGAGATGATAGAGGTATTAAAGGAGGTCGATAAGCTATTAGGTGACAAAGTACTCGAGCTGGGTAAAAAGCCAATCGATGCTTTTACTAAGAGCGAGTTAGAAAGGTTTCTGAAAGAGAGGTATAAACCCAATTTGATTGCTGACGGCGACCTAAGATATCTGGCTGAAAAACAAATTATACCACGTATCGCAGATAAAGCTATAAAGGGGGCAGAGAATCTCGGCAAAGCCATAGGTGCAGAAAAAGAGAAGCCTAAAAAGGGCGATGCGGCAGCAGCGGTCATGGCTCAAAAGAAGAGCGAGGATGAGGCTAAGAGAAGAGCTGAAGAAGAAGCCAGGAAAAGTACTCAAGAAGAGGCCAAAAAGACGGCTGAAGAAGAGGCCAGACAAAAGGCAATAGACGTCGCAGTGTCCAAAGCCTTAGCCAAAAAGGGCGAACAGGATATAGCTGCAAAAGCAGATAAGCCGGATGAACCACCAGAGCCACCAGAGCCACCAAAGCCACCCGAGCCACCAGAGACCCCTCCATTACCCGGAGATGAAGATGGTAAGAATGTTGGTGTCAGCGGGCGCGGCTTGAATGTGAAGGAAATCGAGCAGATTAAAAAACAATATGGTGCTGATGAAGTTATTGGGGAACCCGGAAACTTCCATGTGTTTAAGGATGGAAAATGGATGCGACCGGAGGAGGTTAAGGTTAGTACGGGTACTGCTGAAGATCAGGGCGATGACCCAACCAAGGACCCACTTTATGCATCAGCACAGAACTTATTGGAAGCTAAGCAATTTGATCGCATCGGACAGCAGCCTATTGATTATGGCCCAAAGCCCGAGAGATCTGGTTCGGACCTCAGAAAAAAAATCAATGATATCCATAAAAAGATTACTACATCGAAAACGGAAGAGCATGATGAATCCTCCACCAAGCCTT
>CBDVBS010000413.1:0-3820 GCA_965372275.1 uncultured bacterium
AACTATTGGACTATTAATGCTCTTCTTCTTCGGTTTGATATCCGGGGTAGCGATCACGCTGATCATCGAGGGAGGGATGCTGAAGAAGGCTCTTGCCAATCCTGACCATGGCAGGCAGATTGTTGCCGGTCGCCTTACGAGGGAATTGGGTCTGAGTGATGAGCAGGTGGTTGAGGTGAATGATATTCTCCTGTCAACCCAGGGGGAACTGGAGATAATCAGGGATGAAGTCGCACCCTGGATCGAGGAGACCATCCAGGAATCCAAGGCACGGATCGAAGAGATACTCATGCCGGAGCAGAAGGAGCGATTTGAAGTAATGGTCGAGCGATTCGAGGGAGCAAGGGAGCAATGGCGTATGCAGCGGAGGCATCGCAACAGGGGCGGGCGTGGTAATGACGGCGGCTTGCATCGAATGGGAAACGGTCATCGGGTAGAAGAGTAGGTACGTGAAGTATTTCACATAACATTCAATATTCACCCGGAATAAAAAGGGGAAACTATTCTCTAAACCCCCGGTTAATGCGGGTATTAACCTTTTTGCTTGCATATTAAATTCTATTTGGTATGATTAAAAATTCACAAACTTGAGTGATTTGGATGTGCCTGTGCATGGAAAAAGGGTATATCTGATAACCGGACCGACGGCTGTTGGCAAGACATCGGCTTCCGTAATCTTGGCTCAGCGTATCGGCGCCGAGATTATTTCCGCTGATTCGCGGCAGGTTTATATCGGGATGGATGTCGGCACGGCGAAGCCTACCGCCGCCCAGCGTAAGGCGGTCAAGCATCATCTGCTCGATATCGTGCATCCCGATGAGGATTTCAACGCCGCGATATTCAAGCGGATGGCCCTTGAAGCCATCGAGGATATTCACTCCCGGTCGCATGTTGCCCTTGTTGTCGGCGGTACGGGATTGTACATTAAAGCACTATTGAAAGGGTACACATTCAAGGGGACGGGGTCCGATGAGGGAATTCGCGAGGCGATCGAGAAGGATATCGCAAAAAGGGGCATGGAAGCGGTTTACGCGGAGCTGAAGGCGCTTGATCCGACGGCCTGTGAAAGGATTCACCCTAACAACACCCCGAGGGTGATTCGGGCATTGGAAGTGATCAGGCTGACCGGACGTCCCTTCAGCGAAATCTCGGATGATGAATCCGTAGATGATGTACCTGAACATGATTATACCGCCCTAAGCGTGAATATGGATCGTGATGCCCTGTATGGCCGGATTGACCGAAGGGTTAACGAGATGGTCCATGCCGGGTGGCCCCGGGAAGTTGAGGAACTGCTGAAACATGGGCATAAATGTGATCTGAGATCATTTAACGCGCTTGGATACAGGGAAATAGCGGATTACGTGGAAAGCAGGCGCTCCTTCCGGGAAGCGATCGACGCTATTTGTAAAGCGACGCGTAATTTCGCCCAGAGGCAGTTGACATTTTTCAGGGGGATGCCGGAGTTGAAATGGATTGAAATCGTTCCTTCGATGAGTGTGGAGGACGTAGCGTCGGAGTTGGCCGAAGAATTGGGTTTCTGATTTTGGAGGACAAGTTTGAAACTTGAGTTTGGAAAAATGCAGGCCACCGGTAATGATTTCATCCTGGTGGCAACGAAGGATGTCCCCGATCCCGATTCCGTGCACGTACTGGCGCGTAAATTATGCAGACGTCATTTCGGAATTGGCGGCGACGGTCTTTTGGCGATGGGGGAATCCGGGGACGCGGATTGCCGTATGGATATGTACAATCCCGATGGTACGATGGCGACCTGCGGTAACGGATTGCGTTGTGCCGCTGTATTCGCAATCGAGCACGGCCTCGTAAAGGGCGATGAATTCACGATTGAAACCCAGGGCAGAGTCATGCCCGTGCGGAAAAACGGAGATGAATTTGCCATAAACATGGGCGAACCGATACTCGAAGCCCGTGATATCCCGGTGCAGGGACATACCGGCCATGTGATAAAGCACCCGTTCAATTTCGACGACGCGGAATATGAAGTCACCTGCGTGAGCATGGGCAATCCCCATGCGGTTATTTTCGTCGAGAACCTTGATTATCACGACATACGTCATCTCGGCCCGCTGGTCGAAAACGCCCGGCATTATTTCCCCGACAGGGCGAATTTGATGCTCGTCCAAGTGAAGGAACCGGACGAGATCGAGATAAAAATCTGGGAGCGTGGCGCGGGGCCGACATTGAGCTGCGGCACCGGCGCGGTGGCATCTGTCGTGGCGGGAGTGCTTTGCGGTTTCACGGGGAGGAAGGTCCGCGTATCCGTCCCGGGGGGAGTGCTGCACATAGAATATCCCGAGAAGGGCGGATGCTATATGAGCGGTCCCGCGAAGAAAGTATATGAGGGCTGGGTTGAAATTTAGATCATCTCATTAGTTTTTGAGGAAAAATAATGGCAGAAGAAAAGAAGTACATCTCAGGAAAAATGACTACTGAAGACAGTGGGATGGGAAGTGCCACGAAAGGTTTTATAGTACCTAAGCCGAAACGATTGCAGCTTGTACCCCCGTACCTGTTCGCGAAAATTGACGCCGCCAAGGAAGCGGTCAAGGCTCGCGGAGTTGATGTGATCTCTCTCGGCATCGGCGATCCTGACAGCCCGACGCCGGATGAGATTGTCGATGAACTTCGCAACGCGGTAGGTCTGAAGGAGAACCAGAAGTACCCGAAGTATTTAGGTACACAGGAATTCAAGGAAGCCGTTACGGATTTCTATAAACGTCGCTACGATGTTGACCTTGTTCCGAAAACCGAAACGATGTGCGTGATTGGTTCGAAAGAAGCGATCGTGCATTTTATCCTCGGTATTGTCGATATCGGCGATTATGTGCTGATGCCCGACCCGGGATATCCCGCCTATGAGATGGGCACGCATTTCGCGGGGGGGATTCCTTACAAGATGCCCCTGACCGAGGAGGAAGGGTTCGTTCCGGTGCTGTCGGATATACCCGATGACATTGCCGACAAGGCCGTGCTGATGTTCATGAATTTCCCGCATAACCCGACCAGCGCGATGCCCCCGGCGAACTACTTTAAAGAGGTGGTGGAATTCTGCCAAGAGCATAACATCGTGCTGGCGAACGACAACGCCTACTCCGAAATCTATCACGGCGACGCACCGCCATCCGTGCTTCAGATACCGGGAGCGAAGGAATTGGCGATAGAATTCAACAGTCTTTCGAAGACGTTCAACATGACCGGATGGCGCGTGGGATATGTCGCCGGCGGCGAAGAGATCGTCAACAACCTGAGCCTTGTCAAGACCAATGTCGATTCCGGCGTGTTCACCGCCATCCAGATTGCCGCCGCAAAGGCACTTCGAATGCCGCTGAACCGTGCTGATGATCTGCGCGAACTCTACTGGCATCGCCGTAAATTCGCGGAGAAGAAACTTCGGGATAATGGGTATCATGTGTTTGAATCGCGGGGCACGTTCTATGTGTGGATAAAAACCCCCGGCGGGAAACCGTCGCTTGAATACTGCGCCAACCATCTCGAAGAAACTGGTGTGGTATTCGGTCCCGGCAAGGGCTGGGGCGACCATGGCGAGGGTTGGTTCCGCATATGCCTGACTGTCGATGACGACCGCATGGATGAAGCGCTGGATCGGATTATCAAGTTCGGGTAGGGGAATTGTCTCTGAATTAAATCTTTAGCTTCTTGTTCCCGGCAAAGGATTGCCGGGCTACGATATTCTCGGCATCAGAATGCCGGGTTACAAGGGCAAAAGGGGGCGTGCGGAAAGGGGACTGTCCCCAATGGCGCATTTTTAAGCTTTCAACACTGCTCTGGCAGCGGG
>CBDVBS010000414.1:0-3807 GCA_965372275.1 uncultured bacterium
GAAATGGAGAACGTCACTTCCGAACAGCGCATTATACTTGTTGCCAAACGCCTGCACTACTGAGGCCTGTCCCATTTTTTCGGCACATCCTTACTTATTCAACGGCCCCACCCTTGCCCGCATGATAGAGAGGGATTCATCTTTGCAGGCGGGCAAGGGTGCCCGCGATCCCATGAATGGTATAGTTTTGAGACTGCCTCGAGGACAAAGGGTGCCACCCGGATAGAGAAATAACCCACTCAAGGATTTACACCATGCCATCAAAGGCAATAATGCCCTGTGATATAATCGGCTGATTTAGCGTATATCGGGTATTGCGGGAACTTGTTCCTGATTAAATCCGATTTTATTGTATTGGGAAGCGGCTTCCGAAAGGTAAGCGGATAATTATCATATTTGTATGGATGAGGAGAAAAAATACTCCGAAACTCAAGAAGGGCAGCTTCGTGACCTTACCGGCAAAGCTCTCAAGCTTTTGATCGTGGGATATGCCTCGCGCTTCTTGGGCCTGGTGCGAACGATAGCGGTAGCCTGGGTATTCGGGGCAAGCACCGATGTTGACGTATTCTACGGCACATTCGGGGCGGTGCTGGTTTTCTTCGAAATCATCCCCCACGCATTTTCGCAGGCTTTTGTCCCGCTGTATTCGCGCTACATAATCGAGAAGCGTATGCGGGAGCTGAATAGTTTGAGCCTGGGTTATATTTTGAGCGGGGCGGTCGTTCTTCTCGGGTTGTTCATCCTGCTGTCGTCGGTGGCTGAACCGATCGTGACCAGGATATATGTCTTCGGGGATTCACCACCGGAAATTATAGAACTCGGTATAGTGCTGTTCCGATATTCGCTGCTCGTGATGCTGCTGAATTTCTTCGTGGGAAATTTCTCCGCCATCCTTTACGCCAAGGAGCAGGTTGTCGCACCATCGCTTGTTAATCTCTTTCGGAACATCCTCATCATATGCGCCATCCTTGCTTTTCATGGCAGTATGGGGGTCGCATCCATCGCGGTTGGCTTTACTCTTGGAAGCCTTCTGCAGATGTTCTACTTAGCATGGATGGCGATACGCGCCGGGTGGCGGGTGCATCTTCCCGATAAGGTGTCATTCAAAACGATCGGCTACATGTGGCGTCTGTTCATCCCGGCATTCCTGGGACTTGCGATTGCGCAGATAAATATTGTCGTCGATCGCTATTTCACATCCGGCCTCCAGAATCCCGGCGAGGTCACGATTCTCAGCTATGCCAATATCCTTATTTCACTCATCACCGTATTCGCTACGAGTCTGACCATCGCGATCTTCCCGAAATATTCCCACCAGGTTACGATGTCCAGGATTTCCGAGCTGAAAGACATGCTGAATCGCGCGTTGAGGGCATTGTTCTTTTTCATCTTCCCGGTAATGGCCCTGGTTTTTCTCGTATCGAGCCCTCTTGTTTCACTGATCTTCAACCTGGGTGAACTCAGGAATGATGATGCGAGCCTCGGGCTGCTCCTGAGCCTGTTCAGGATATTCTGCATCTGGGTCGTTTTCTACTCCATCAACTACCAGATGTTCATGGTGATATTCAGCTTCCGGGATACCGTCACCCCGATGTTCATCTCGGCGTTCAATGTCGGGTGCAATGTATTTTTCAACTTTTTGTTTACGAAAGTATTCGATTTCGGAGTACAGGGGATCGTGATAAGCACCGCCGTGAGCGTGGTGATCACCACCGGCCTGCTGCTCATTGTCGTGTATCCGAGAATCGGGCGAGTATTCGATATGCGTATTCTCAAGGGGGCGGCACGAATAATCGCTGCCTGCATCCCGCTTGTTGCCGTTATACTCCTATTCAACTTAATCGGCACGGGCGAATGGATCTATCAATACACCGGCCAGACGGTCAAGGATATTACGTATGTCCTTGCGGCCACGATATTCGGGCTCGTGGCGTACGGATGCGCATCGCTGGGAGTCAACCGCGATCTTGCGCTGTATTTCTTCCGTAATTGGAGGACCTTTTTAGGTTTATCAAATCATTAGTGATATTATCAGATAATATTGTATTAGGAAAAGAGCCGTTTTGTTGTATCAGGTCGGATTAATTCTGTGAGGTAGATATTGTTTTTTCGGAACATAAGCGCTGATTACAGACGTATAACTGATTTACTCGACGACAAACCGTGGATCGTGCGAGTTTTCTATCCATTCAGCACCGGCGGTTTCCAGACACTTATTATATTCCGCCTTGTCCAGGCGAACAGGCATTGGCGTATCCCTATCCTGCACTGGATTATCGCGATAATCCTTCGTATTATCGCCATTCCTTACCAGGCCTTCTGGGGGATATGTATCGCGTCCAATGCCGATATCGGACCGGGGTTGTATATAGCCCATCACGGTATGATATTCATCGGCGTTAAGAAGATGGGTGCTAATTGCACGATAGGGCATAATGTTACGACCGGGCGTACCGAGAAGGAGCACGGCTATCCCACTATAGGTGACAATGTATATCTTGCTCCCGGTGCGATGGTAATCGGCAAGATCAAGGTTGGTGACAATGTCAAGGTCGGACCGTATGCCGTTGTAAGGCGAAACGTGCCGTCCAATTCCGTCGTGGTTTCACCGCCTCCCCGCGTAATCAAACTCACCGGCAAAGCGGAGTGGGAGAAGTGGAAGGATAACGTTGAAGAGAAGTCGAGTGTCAACGGTCCGAAAGCGGGCGCTCAACAATCCCGACCCGCCGCGTACGGAAAAAAGCGGGACTCACGGGATTCCCGGCATTATCGCGATAAGGGACGTCAACCTCGCAAGCAACATTCGAGTGGTGACGGCAAACAACCGAGTACAAAAGGGCAGTCCGGCAGAAATGAAAGAAGGGACAGACCCTATAAGGACAAGCAACCTTCACGGCCTGATAGCAAGCGAAATCAGCAGACTTCGGGGCAGCAACAGAAGTCGTCAAACCGTCCACAGTCCAAGAGTCAGCCGCGTAACCAGCAACGTCGGGATTCACCCTCGAAGCAACCATATCGCCGGGATAACAGGGACAGGAAACCCAAACCGACGGACCGTCAAATAATTCCGCAGAAAGAGCCGGTGAAACCCACAGGTAAAGATGGCGAGGGTGTGGAATTAGTGGATCTGAATGTGCATAGCAGAGATACCAACTGGGCTTCCCACAACAAGGTTGAAGATTGGTCAGATGATATGGACGGGGAATCCCTGGATGACTAAGTAAAGCGGCAAACAAGCTAATCTGTTATTCACCGGGGCTGGAGTAATCCTGGTCGCCTATCTCGCCTACCTCACGGGAATAAATCACCTTTACGCCGTGGGGTTTTTATTGGTCCCAGCGATACTCTTGGTAATTTTTTTCCCGTTTCCGCTGTTTATTCTCTTCATCGCGTCCTTCCCTTTCAATGTAATCCCGCTTGTTGAAGATGTCGGGTTGAGCATACCTAAAGCTATCGGCTATCTCCTGTTCATAGCGTGGGCTCTCTATATTTTTCGTAAGTCCCGTGCCGATTTGCTCAGGATCGACCGTATAAGCCTCAATTTCCTGCTTTTCATCGGCTGGGGGTTGATTACATTCATGTGGACCCTGATGCCGTTGAGAACCCTGCATGTCGGATTCACGCTCCTGCAACTGTGGGTATTCTACTTCATCGCGATGAGCCTTATCGATAATAAGCGTAAGCTGGAATGGGTCGTCTATGCCATATTAGGCTCATGCTCCTTCGTGGCATTCAACTCGATCATCTTGTCTGTCAGCAGGCTGCGGGCGGTGGGAGTAAAAGGTGCCGACGAAAATGAATTCGCGG
>CBDVBS010000415.1:0-3803 GCA_965372275.1 uncultured bacterium
ACGGAACCTCCCGGGAGAAGAACCGTCTCACCAATCAGAGGATACATATGAAAAAGTATATTTATGTTCTTGTGATTATCATCGCGATATTTGCCACACTCAACATCGCGTGTAAGAAGAAGGATGACGAGGGTCCGGAAGTCCCGCAAATATCCTATATCCAGCCCGAACGTGGGCCGATAAAGCTCAGCGTTGCATCGACCGGACGCGTGGCTTCAAATCTCGACGTGGAGATTAAATGCAAGGCGAGCGGACAGATTATTTCACTCCCGTTCGATATCAGCGACGAGGTGAAGGAAGGCGAACTTGTGGTCGAGCTGGATCCCGTTGATGAACAGCGTAATGTAAGCAAATCCGAAGTATCCCTTTCATCGTCAAAGGCGAGGCTTGTCCAGTCGAAGCAGAACCTGGAGATCGCCACGGCCGATCTGAAGACCGCGCGTCAACGCGCCGACGTCAACCTTAATTCCGCCCAGGTGCGTGCCGATGACGCGCGTGCCAAGGCGGATCGTATGAAGGAGTTATACGACCGTAAGCTCGTGGGGCTCGAGGAATATGAAACCGCCGAAACCTCCGCAGTCAGGGCGGAAGCTGATCTTGAGACCGCCAAGCTGGCTATTCAGGATCTCGATACCGATGAGTCGGCATTGGAACTCCGACGGCAGGATGTAATTCTCTCCAAGGCGGACGTTCAATCCGCCGAGATCAACCTGTCCATCGCTAAGCAGCGGCTGGATGACACGAAGGTTTATGCGCCCATAGACGGCATCGTTACTTCACGCGTCATTCAGACAGGGCAGATTATTTCGTCCGGCATAAGCAACACCGGTGGCGGTACAACCATCATGACCCTGTCGGATCTGTCGCGGTTGTATGTCCTGGCGTCGGTTGATGAGAGCGACATCGGCAGGCTTGAAGCGGGACAGAAGGTGATCATCACGGCTGATGCATACGCGATGATGGCTTTCGAAGGCATGATCGACCGTATCGCCCAGATGGGGGTGAACAAATCGAATGTTGTCACATTCGAAGTGCGAATCGAAATTCTCAGCAAGAACAAATCTCTGCTGAAACCCGAGATGACGACAAATATCGAAGTGATAGTTGCCCAGAAGGATGATGTTCTCGCCATTCCGGTCGGTGCGCTTTCAAGGGTGCATGGGCAATTTATCGTCAACGTTCAGAAAGAGGATGGCACCACCGAGGAGCGTGAAGTTGAGGTCGGTATAAACAACGGCGAGATGGTGGAGATTGTAAGCGGTCTCAGCGAGAGTGATACGGTAGTCGTAGGAGGCGGGCTCAGTCAGTGGCGAAGGGAAGGCCCGTCGGGGAATAATCCGGCGCGCCTGATGGGGGGCGGAAGACATTGATCATAAGAACTGAAAACATAGTAAAGAAATACGTCATGGGGGATAGCACTATAAACGCGCTTGACGATGTGAGTATCGATATTGATGAAGGGGAAATGGTTGCCGTGACCGGCGCGTCGGGAAGTGGCAAGACAACGTTGATGAATTTACTCGGATGTTTGGACAAACCCGATTCGGGCAGATATTTCTTAGCCGGGGAGGATGTCGCCAAGCTTCCGAAGAACCGTCTTGCCGAGATAAGGAACCGGCAGGTGGGATTCGTCTTCCAGTCGTTTAACCTTATAGCACGCACCAGCGCACTGGAAAATGTCGAACTCCCCTTGCTTTATGCAGGTAATACAAACGCGAAACCACAGGCGAAAGCGGCGCTTGAAACGGTCGGGCTGACCGATCGGATTTACCATGAGCCGAACCAGTTGTCGGGCGGCGAACGTCAACGAGTCGCCCTTGCACGCGCATTGGTTATGAAGCCGTCAATTCTCTTAGCCGATGAGCCTACCGGGAATCTGGATAGCAAGACAAGTGTTGAGATACTGAATATCTTCAGGCAACTGAACGATGAAGGTTATACGATAATTGTCGTCACGCATGATCCCGAAGTATCTTCCAGGTGTAAAAGGGTGTTGATGATGAAAGACGGACGTATCGTAAGCGATACACTGAACGGGGGGCGCGACTGATATGCCTCTGTTAACAACAATCAGGATTGCTTTCAAGAGTCTGCGCGCGAATAAACTCCGCTCGTTTTTAGCGATGTTAGGCGTCATAATTGGTGTAGGTGCGGTCATATCCATGCTTGCGATTGCATCCGGAGCCAAGCAGGACATGATGGATCGGATATCTCTTATGGGCACCAATCTGATCGTTGTACGTCCCGGCCAACGTGGCTCTCACGGGGTCATGAGCGGAACCCAGCAGAACCTGACAACCGATGACGCCATGGTTATTCTTGCGGAGATTCCATCGGTTGACCAGGTATCGCCTGTTGTGAGGGGAAACGCCCAGTTCAAGTATTACGCTGACAATTCCCAGTCACAGGTTTACGGTGTTGCAGTCACATATTCGTCGATCAGGAATTACCAGGTTGAGCACGGGCGGTTTTTCAACGAAATTGAAGTTCAGAATATGGCGAGGGTGGCGGTGTTAGGCCCCCAGACCGCTGATGATATCGGGTTTACGAATCAAAACTTAGGTGAGAATATCAAGATTGACGGCAGGAATTTCAAGGTTGTCGGGATTTTGAAATCCAAGGGTGACATGGGCTGGTACAGTCCGGACGACCAGGCGATCGTGCCATACACGACGGCGATGAATATCCTTTTCGGGCTCGACAGCCTGCGTGAGATCGATATCCAGACCGTTGCCGGTGCTGATATGTTGGTGGTGCAGGGGGAGATCGAGGAATTGATGAGGAAACGTCACCATATCATCCCGCCTGCGGAGGATGATTTCTATGTACGTAACCAGGCCGATCTTATCGAAACCGCGGACGAGTTCAACCGAACATTTGCTTACCTCTTAGGTGCAATCGCAAGTATTTCGCTTCTTGTCGGGGGGATCGGAATAATGAATATCATGCTGGTGACGGTGACCGAACGTACGAGGGAGATCGGCATACGCAAAGCCATCGGCGCGAAGGATACCGATATCCTCAGGCAATTCTTGATCGAGGCATTGATGATGAGCGTGATAGGCGGACTGCTCGGTGTTGCTGCCGGGATGGGCGCATCGAGAGTGATCGGGAACGCCACCGAGTTTACAACGACGGTTGAACCTTTCGGTGTCATATTGGCGTTATCTTTTGCTATTGTCGTCGGTGTATTTTTCGGGTATTATCCGGCACGCCGGGCCGCGTTGCTCGATCCGATCGAATCCCTGTATTATGAATAAAAGAGGAATGATGAGTATGATTTCCGTAAAGATATATTTTTACATGCCGGTGGTGTGCATTGCATTCATCGGACTCATATTAGGCGGCACTTCCGTGACCGCAGAGGAAGCACCGCTGGAACTCACGCTGTCGGATGCAATTCTTCTGGCACTTGAGAACAACAGCGCGTTCCAAGTGGCGCTGATGAAACCTGAATTGCGCGGCTTACAGGAAGAGCAGGCGCGATCTGAATTCGATCCCGACCTGTCAGGTTCCATCACAACTTCCGGGAGTAATGGTGGGGAGTCGGACAGCACTAATACCGGCGTCGATCTGGAGGTCTCGAAGAAACTTCCCACCGGCGGGGATATAAGTTTCGGGATATCGACGGATGGAAGAATTGGCGGTACGAGCGGGGATAGTTCATCATCGAGGATCGCTCTTTCGCTGTCACATCCATTGTTCAAGGGAGCGGGTACCGATGTGAATATGTCCGGAATCCGCCAGGCGGAGATCAGCAGGAAGACTTCACTCTATGAACTCCAGGCTTATGCCGAGTCGCT
>CBDVBS010000416.1:0-3796 GCA_965372275.1 uncultured bacterium
GAACGCGGTGTTCGCGGCGGAACGTATGGGCAGATACAGGTAGGGAAGCAAACCTGCGATGAATGCCGCGATGCATAAGAACGCCGTACGCCGATTAATCCCGATGCGTCCGGATATGAACGCGGCGGCAACCAGTGGGAACATAAACGCTGAAGACAGGTGGTTGGTCAAGGTTACGGCATAAACCGCCGCCAGTGCGATGAGGGCTCTTCTTATCAGCGGGAAATTTCCCTCCTGCTTCTTTAGGGAAAATATCTCGATAATAAGCATCACATCGATGGCAACGAACAGCGCGTTGAGTGTATAGACTTCGGCGACAACCGATTGTGACAGGAATGTGCGTGACAATCCCAGACTCAATGCGGTTATGCCCGGAATCATCCAGGTTGGTATGCGGGAAACAGCACTATCGTTTCGGTTGCTGCCGTACAACATCCTGTGTGTCGCCAATGCCACGACGGCGCAGCAGAGCGCGGCACAGAACGCACTGAACAGATTGGACCGCCATGCAATATTACCGATGGGGATGATAAGCTGAAACAGCTTCGCGAGCATGCAGTATGTCGGGTAACCCGTGGGGTGGGGGATGCCGAGGTAATACGCGGAGCAGACAAGGTCTCCGGAATCCTGTGCGTCGTGTGACCAACTCACCGCCGGTGCCAACAGCGGTATATCAACCGCGATGATGATGACGAATACGGCAAGTGCAAGCCACCAGGGTCGTCGATAAGTATCTGTGCTTAGCATCTACGGGGGCAATGATATAACGGGATACCACCATGTGACAACCGGAAATGGGTCACCGTCTCCCATGCACCCCGGTTAATTAGGCCGGGTCTGCCATTCCAATGCTCTGGAAGATTGACTTACGGGTTAATCGTAGCTCTTTCCGTTTCCGGACTGACCGTTCTTCATGAAGATGCTGTACCAACCGGGTATGGCATCAACAAACAGCTTGTTGTTCGGGAATGCCTTGTTGCTGATACGGTCGATGACGAACTCCGTGCCGCGATCCTTGCCCCACGCGTCGAGGATAACCCTCAACATACGCACCGATTCCAGCTCCTGTTCAGTGTACAGAAGTTCCTCGTGGCGTGTGGAGGACTGCACGATATCGATCGCGGGGAAGATACGTTTGTTGGCGAGAGCCCTGTCGAGTATGACTTCCATGTTGCCGGTACCCTTGAATTCCTCGAATATCACGTCGTCGAGACGACTGCCGGTTTCTACCAGCGCGGTTGCGACGATTGTCAGACTTCCGCCGTCCTCGATCTTACGAGCGGCGCCTAAGAAACGTTTGGGCTTGTGCAGGCTGTTGGGATCGAGACCGCCGGAAAGGGTCTTACCGGAAGAAGGCATAACAAGGTTGTACGCACGAGCTAAGCGGGTGATCGAATCGAGCAGGATTATTACGTCCTTGCCCATCTCGACAAGCCGCTTGGCTTTGTTGAGAACCATATCGGCCACGATAATGTGATGATCGGGCTTCTCGTCGAAGCAGCTCGCGACAACTTCACCCTGGACGTTTCGCTGGAAGTCCGTTACTTCTTCAGGACGTTCGTCGATAAGCAGTGCGATGAGGACGACTTCCGGATGATTCTGGGCTACAGCGTGGGCGATCTTCTTGAGGAGGATTGTCTTACCGGCTTTCGGCGGAGATACGATCAAACCGCGCTGACCTTTACCGATTGGTGAAAGCAGGTCGATGAGACGCATGCTGATTTCCTTGGGAGTTGTCTCAAGCACGAGACGGTCTTCCGGGTAAATCGGCGTAAGTTTCTGGAAATCCGGCCTGTCCCTCAACAGGTCGGGGTCGAGGCCGTTGATCGCCTCGATACGCAACAGGCCGAAGTACTTCTCGTTCTCCTTGGGAGGACGAACCTGGCCTGCAACATAATCGCCGGTACGCAGCCTGAAACGTTTGATCTGTGACAGTGATACGTAGATGTCATCCCCTGAAGGGATGTAACCGTTGCGCCGAAGGAAACCGTAGCCCTCGTTCAGGATTTCAAGTGTTCCCTCTGCGAAAATCAAGCCGGTGCGTTCGGTTTGTGCCTGGATGATCTTCAGCGCGAGGTCATGCTTCTTGAGTCCGGTAACTCCGGATATCTTGTACTGCTTGGCCTTGTCGCGCAGGTCGCTTAACGTCAGATCTTCAAGGTCAGCAATCTCAATCTTGCTGTTTTTTTCCGAAACCGTCTTGGTTCCGGAACTCTGTTTCGTGTGATTGGCCATTTAAAAATTCACCTGTCTTATATTGAATTGCAATCTCTAACTCTCTTACATTTCCTTTCTTATCCCCATTCCCTTTTCTCCCCGTTTCGTTGATATGTTAAACCGTTGGTATTTCCAAAATCATTGATTCTTGCCTGAAGATGAAAGCACCCTCATCTTGTGTCTTACAACCTCTGCCACGTGCCGGATTCCTTCTTTCATATAGTTACGGATGTCCACATTTTCGGGATTGGCTTTCAAATGCTCTTCAATCCCTCTACGAAACGCCACCCTCAGGTCGGTGTCGAAGTTGATTTTCCTTACACCTAACTCTATGGCATGTCTCAGGTCATCGTCACTCAATCCGGAGGCTCCGTGAAGAACAATTGGAACACTGACGCGTTTCCTTATTTCATCCAGCCGGTCGAAATCGAGTTTCGGTTCACCCTTGTAATGACCGTGCTGGTTCCCGATGCTTATGGCTAAGGAATTGATCCCTGTATCCTTTACAAAACGTTCGGCCTCATCCACGTCGGTCATAAACGCTTCGCGATCGGTAACGGAGATATCATCCTCCGCCCCAGCCAACCTGCCGAGTTCACCTTCAAGAGGCCAGTTATCATCCCCGAGAGCTTCCCTGACTTCTTTCGTGAGCCTGATATTCTCTTCGAGGGGATGTTTGCTGCCGTCGTACATAACCGATGTGTATCCGGCCATCTTGCATTTCATCACCGTTTCGAGATCCGGTCCATGGTCGAGATGCAGGGCGTTTTGCGTATTGTACTGGTTGTTGAGGTTACGCGCGATGGTGGCAATATTCACCACCCCGGCGTACTTAATGGCTCCACCGGTGCTCGCCATTATAAACGGGCTGTTCTCCTCGACGGCGGCCATATGAATAGCCATGCTCACTTCAAGGTTTACCGTGTTGAATGCGCCCAGCGCGTAAACGCGTTTTTCGGCATCAGCAAACAATTCATCCGTGGAAACCAAAGGACTCACTTCAAGCCTCCGTTCTCAGCAGGTATCAATATATTTATTTCGTTGTTAAGGTACATTTCGAACACTGTTTTGAGGTTGATATTCCGCCCTGGTATTCGGGCATAGAGTGATCAAAAATAATGAAAATACTTACTGACATCCTGTCGATCTACTTCACCTTTACCGTTGGATAGAATTTGCGCTTAGGGGTCAGGAACAAATATTTCCGATAAGAATATACCCTATAAAGTACTATTAGTCAACAGCTTCCCACCCACTAATAGTATCCAGACCAGTCTAACCGTGTTTACCCTGAAGCCGCTCAATATTACATATGCTAAGAAATATATGGAGCCCCTTTTGTCCTGCACCATATATATCGGCGTAATTCTCAAATAGTCAACGCCGGAATATCAAATGTCAATAATCCCCACATGATACGACACCGGGCAAGGTTAAAAAGCTCAACCGGAAGAGGGAATCTCCATTTAAATTGTGCATCCCCGTTAATAGAGATACCTGTTGAAATAAATCTCATGCTGTCCTGTACGCGTATCCGCCCAGAATGCATAGATATTCTTCTCGGGACCTCGCATCACCC
>CBDVBS010000417.1:0-3793 GCA_965372275.1 uncultured bacterium
ATAATAATGGTTCCACTCCTGACCTGGGTCGGCCTCACCCAGAAACGGGCCCAGGGAACAAGCCTTTCGGCCACAGTGCCGCTTGCGATCATCAGTCTCGTGATCTATTTCCGTATCCCGGATTTCAACCTGTCCGCCGCAATCCCTCTCGCAATAGGCGGCGTGGTGGGGGCATATTTCGGTTCCGGACTCGTGAGGCGGTTCTCGAACAGGAGGTTGTACAGTCTGTTCGGGGTTTTCCTTCTGATCGTAGCTGCCAGGCACGCATATTCCATCATCACCGGTGATATATTCCCTGATGCTTCGCAACATGTGTCTCCCCTTATTGCCGGACTGGCCGGGATCGGGGCGGGGCTTGTATCAGGCTTCTTCGGCGTGGGGGGTGGAGTAGTATTCGTCCCGGCCGGCGTCCAGTTATTGGGGCTCGGCGAGAAGGCGGCACACGGGGCAAGTTTTGCGGCGATTATTCCCACGGCACTCGTCGGAATATTCCGCTATAAATCATCCGGCGATCTTGAGACCACCGCTTCCCTGCCGCTGATAACAGGGGCTGTTTGCGGGAGTTTCCTTTCGTCCATCATAGCAATCAACCTCAGCGACGAAATCCTCGCTATCGTGTTCTCGGTATTCCTCGGGTTGGTGGGATTGAAACGGCTGATCGGACGTAACTCCCAGAAAAATTGAATCCCTAATCAGGTAACCCGGGAAATCTTTATCCATGTGCCACCGTTACTTCAGGAAGGTAGCTGCTATCTTGCGAGTCTTCGAAGCAAGTAGCTGCTATCCTTGTATAATTCATATTAAAACCATGGATAATTCACAACGCCTGTGATAGAATTCCTCTCTTGCGCCCTCTGATGGGCCGAGTTGTGATGCATTTATGTTTGAGGTGAAAGAAATTTGACTGCTACCGCTGATATCAGGAATATCGCCCTTATCGGTCATTCGGGTGCCGGCAAGACGACCTTGGCCGAAGCCATGATCTATAACATTGGTGATACAAAACGTCTTGGAAAGATCGAAGAAGGAAACACCGTGTTGGATTACGACGAGGATGAGATTGCCCGTACGCTGACCATCTCGGCAAGTCTCTATCCCGTTCCGTGGAAGGGAAAAGCTATAACACTGGTAGACACTCCGGGTTTCAGCGATTTCATAAGTGAAGCGAAGGCCATGATGCACGGCGTTGACGCGGTTGGCATTATCGTCGCCGCTGATACCGGGCCGATGGTAAATACCGAAAGGCTCAACAGTTTCGCGAATGATCTTAACCTCGGCAGGATGGTTTTCATCACAAAGCTTGAGATGGAAGGCACGAACTTCGAGAAGGTTCTCGATTCGACCACGACCGCGATCGGACGCATGGTTCCGCTCACCATCCCGCTCGGCAGCGAAGACGGTTTCGAAGGTGTTATCGATCTTATGAACATGAAGGCCCACAAGTATTCGGATGGCACCGGCAAGCCAGAAGTATCCGACATACCCGCTGACATGAAGGACGAAGCGGACGACTGGCATTCACGTATGATCGAATCGATTGCCGAGACCGACGAGGCGTTGATCGAGAAATTTCTTGAGGATGTCGATATCTCCATCGATGAGCTGAAGGCCGCGTTGAAAGCGGCAGTCGCGAGGGGAGAAGCGGTGCCGATGTGCTGCGGCTCCGGGTCCAGGAACATCGGGGTCGACGTCTTCATGAATATTATTGCCGACGTTATGCCGAGTCCGCTTGATGTTGCCCCGAGGAAAAGTGCCGACGGGGAAACGGCGATCCCATGCAATGACAGCGATCCCGCCTCGGCGTTTGTACTGAAAACACGTATCGACCAGTTCACGGGTCGTATGAATACTATCCGCGTTTTCTCGGGCGTGATCAAGCCTGATATGCATCTGCTCAATACAAGTGCCGACAAGAAAGAACGTATCGGCCAGATGGTTATCCTCAAGGGTAAGGACCAGGTCCCGGTCAAGGAACTGCGCGCCGGTGAGATCGGCACGCTTGTGAAACTCGAATCAACACGCACGGGCGACACTCTTTGTGCCGACAGCCGAAAATTCAGCTTTGCACGTATCGCATTCCCGCTGCCGATTTTCTCACAGGCGGTTAAACCGAAAACGCGCGCGGATGAGACTAAGATGTCAGAGGCCATGCGTCGTATGCAGGATGAGGACCCGACTTTCCGCTACGAGCAGAACGCGGCAACCAAGGAGCTTCTCATAAACGGCATGGGACAGACCCACATTGCCGTGGCCCTTGGGAAACTTAAAAACAAGTTCGGCGTGGAGGTCGAAACCAGCACGCCGAAGGTTCCGTATAAAGAAACCATCAAGGGTGAAGCAAAGGTTGAAGGTAAGCATAAGAAACAGACCGGCGGCGCCGGGCAATACGGAGTTGTATGGATTCACTTCGAGCCACGTGATCCCAACGAGGATGACCCATTGGAATTCGTTGACAAGATCGTCGGCGGCGCGATCCCGAAGCAGTTTATACCCGCCGTTGAGAAAGGGCTCAGGCAGTATATGGTCAACGGAGTTATCGCCGGTTATCCCTTATGCGGCTTGCGTGCCACGGTTTACGATGGCAAGTACCACCCGGTCGATTCCAAGGAAATCGCTTTCGTCCAGGCCGCGCGTAAAGCCCTCAAAGCGGGTATCGCCACCGCCAGCGCCATATTGGTGGAACCGATTTACATGCTCACTGTATATGTCCCCGACGAGAATATGGGCGATATAATGGGTGACATGTCCTCGAAACGCGGGCGTATTCAGGGTACCGACAACGTCGGTAACCTTTCGGTTATCAAGGCGAAGGTGCCATTGGCTGAAGTGCAGAACTATGTAGCCGATCTCAACTCGATAACCGCCGGCAAGGGGACGTTCGAAATGGTATTCGATCACTATGCGGAAGTTCCGTTCGAACTCGCTCAGAAGATCATCGATGCGAAGAAGAAGGAAATCGTCGATGAGGATGAGGATTAGCAATTAACTTGATAATATTCAAGGAGATCCAATAGAAACTTAGCACCGGGATACTTTTCCCGGTGCTTTGTTTTGTAAGCGGGAAAATAGGGACAGTCCCGCGAAGACTTGGGACAGTCCCTATTTTCCCGGCAGGAACCTGAAACGCCCACCGGAAAAGGTTCGCAGGCTGATCAGCATCATGAACATATCTTTCAGTTTAGGCTCTCCAACATCCCTGACTTCGTGGAATTTCGGTAAGAATGTTAAAACCACGATGAGCCCGATGATCGATGATACCAGGAATACAAGGTAGAGCGGCGAGAAGAGGGATAAATGCGGCGCCACCACGTTGAGGATTCCCTCGGCATGCGAACTCAACACCGCACCGAGCATCGCGCCGGTGAATATTCCCATGCTGTTGGTAAAATTCATGTATGCTGAGCACCTCGCGCGTTTTTCAGTGCTCACCGCGTCCATCATGAAATTCAGTGTGCTCATGAACCATCCGGCAATGGTGACCCCGGATATTGCCTGGATAAGGAGGATGAAATAGAAATCCCTTGATATGAACCACAGCACGGGAATTATCACGAGTATTATGGAAGTGATCTGAAGTATGACCCTGCTTCCGTAACGATCCGCAACGAGCCCCCATTGTCTTGTTGAGAGGATTATCGCGATCCACATCACGCTGGTCGCCACGGTGAACTGCCAGTATCTGAACTGCAGGTCATTGAGCATGTATGCGGTGAAGTAAGGCATCGCAACCTGGAAGGCAAGGTTCATCAGCGACATGAAGAATACAAACTTCGTGAAATTCGACTTCCCGCTT
>CBDVBS010000418.1:0-3791 GCA_965372275.1 uncultured bacterium
AAGCTATAGTAGGAGACATCAATGACGGGTTTCGGCAATAAATTACCGAAACACCTTACGGATAAACTGGAAACCGCGTGAACGAATCGGAAGTACTTATATGCCCCGGGAGATTACGAAAACGAAACGATTCTGTATGGTAAGCCTCTCGAACCCCTTCAACCTTGGGGCGCGAAACCTCAGCGCAATCCTGAAGGAGGAAGGCTACGATACGCACCTGGTCTTTCTCGGGGATATCGTCGTCAATGACCTCATACGTCCCACCCCGGAGGAAATCGAGACCGGCGTTGACCTTATCGTCGGTGAACTCAAGCCTGATGTCGTCGGCATTTCCGTATCCTGTTCCGCTTTCTACAAGGACGCCGTAACACTCTCCACGAAACTGAGAGAACGTAATCCCGATCTGATCATCATGTGGGGAGGGATTCATGTCTTCCTTCGCCCGCAGGATTGCATCGACCATGCCGACCTCTGCTACACAGGTGAAGCCGAGATCCAGCTCGTAGAGGCAATGAAGGTTATCGAAGATACCGGCAATATTCCCACAGACCTCGACGGCACGTGGGCCGCAATAAACGGAACGATTCACAGGAATCCATACGGGCGTATCGTTGAAGACCTCGACACGATCCCGTTCCCCGATTACGACAACGAACGCAAATATATCATCCGGGGCGATGAAGTCCTTCGCGTGGAGCCGTTCTATCCACAGGTTTACAGCCTGTTCGTGATAAGTTCCCGCGGATGCCCGTTCAACTGCTCCTTCTGCGCGTCGGCGAAATTCTCGAAGGAATACCAGTCGGGCAACCGTCCCGGACGCTATGTCCGCCAGCGTTCGGTGGCCAATGTGATCGGCGAGATTCAATATATTCACGACAGCCTGCCGATGTTCAGCGCGGTCAAGGATGCCACCATCAATTTCGGCGACGATGTCTTCGTTTTGAACGAGGACTGGGTGCGAAATTTCTGCAAGGAATACAAATCACATTTCGATAAACCATTCTGGTGCTATTTTCATCCCGTGACAGTGAAGGAAAACATCGTCCGGGCATTGAAAGAAGTCGGCATGACCTATGTCGATATGGGCGTGCAGTCGGCATCGGAACGCATACGCACCGAATTATTCAAACGCGTCGATACTAACGATAAAATCTATAAAGCGTTTGACATACTCAGGCGGAATAATATAGCTATCACAATCGATCTCATCACCGATAACCCTTTCGATACCGACGAAGACCGCCGTAAGGGTCTTGAATTCCTGCTGTCACTGCCAAGGCCGTATCTCGTCAATTACCTTTCACTCATCCTTTTTCCGGAAGTGGAATTCACGCAGATGGTTCTCGATGCCGGGTTGAAGGGTGAGGAGGATATCGAGCAGAACAGCCTCAAGATATTCGAGCAGTGGCAGAGCAAGTTCGACTGGGAGAAACGTCCGAAGGATGAGCTGTTCTGGATCGCCCTCTACCATATGACCGGCAAGAAATTCGTGCCGAGATGGTGGATCAGGTTCCTGAGCCGGATCAAATACTTCGAGCGTAATCCCGGCTTCGTCGTATGGAACGCGAGATTCAACGCCAAACTTGCCTGGTTCTTCAAGAGGCTTGGAATTTTCTTCCGACGGCTTTTCAAGGGCCAGATACGTTTCAAGGATATATGGTATTCGCTGAGGAAGTACAAAAAGCTTGGAATACCGATGGAGTAGGGATAGTTGGAGCGATGAAAATTCTAACATGGTGTTTCGGTAATTTATTGCCGAAACATGTGAAGTGAAGACAGGTTTATGGTGTTTCAGTAATTTGGTGTTTCGGTAATTTATTGCCGAAACACCAAGCTATAGTAGGAGACATCAATGACGGGTTTTGGCAATAAATTACCGAAACAGATGAAATGTGGATGGGTTTCGGCAATAAATTACCGAAACACCAGAGTAGGTTGAAATTGAAGAGGAGTAAGTCATATGACTGAAATGTACAGCCAAGTAACCGATTTCGACAAGAAATATGGCGAGTGCGAATACTGGTATGACTACCCGGTTGTCCAGGAAGACGATGACGGCACGAAGTGGATCAACCACCACAACCACGGGAAGATCATCGCCGATCGGCCCTACATCACATTCGATTTCGAGAAGGTGCCGGGATACGTTGAGGGCAAATGGAAACCCACAAAGAAAACGAGCGTGCTTCTCATCAGCCTTTCAAATATTTACAACACCGGCGTACGCTGCATCCAAGCCTCGCTTCTCAATGCCGGCTATGACGCGCATCTCCTGTTTTTCGGCTACCTGCTGTCGAACGACTATAAGGAAGCCACGAAAAAAGACTGGGATGACCTTATTGATTTGATCAATAAGATCGACCCCGCGTTTATCGGCATCTCCGTGGCGTGTTCCTCCTATTACATGGAAGCCGTCCAGATGAGTAAACTCATCAAGGATAATTTCCCGGAGAAGCTGCTCCTCTGGGGTTCCATACACGCAATCATCGATCCCGACCAGTCCATAGAGAACTGCGATATGGTTTGCACCGGGGAAGGGGAATTATGCACGATCGAACTCGCCGACAGGCTGGATCGGGGGCTGCCCTATGATGACATCCCCGATCTCTGGATAAGGAAACCTGACGGGACAATCATCAAGAATGAAACTCGTCCCGTGTCACGCAACCTTGATTCAATCCCATATCCGATATGGGATCATTTCAATAAATGGTCCATACGTCAGAACCTCTACGAGCAGCTCGATCCTGCGATCAAGGAGGTCTATATTTTCATAATGACCTCGCGCGGTTGCCCTTACTTTTGCAACTACTGCGTGAATTCGATATACCACAAGAAGTTCAAGAAGCAGGGCTTCCACAAGATGCGCCAGCGGAGCGTTGACAAGGTGATTGAGGAGCTGCGTATCATACGCAAGAATTTCCCCAAGTTCGAACGTTCGCAGATCGCATTTTTCGATGACATATTTACTATTAGCGTGAGCTGGATCAAGGAATTCAGCCGGCAGTACAAGCGCGAGTTCTCCAACCTCTTCTGGTGCTACTTCCATCCGATGCTCGTCAAGGAGGAGATGGTTGACGCGCTTATGGACATCGGCCTCAGTCATATTGATATTGGTATCCAGACCGGCAGCGACCGCATCCGCCGTAAACTGATGAAGCGCCCGGAATCGAACAAGGTTATTCTAAACATGATGCACCTGCTGAAGAAAAAGCGTATCAGCGTGGTATTCGATGTCATCACCGATGTCCCGTTCGAGACCGATGAGGACTACAAGGAGAGCCTTGAGTTCTATCTCAACCTGCCGGGACCGTACAGCTTCAACTTCTATTCACTCATCTACTTCCCGAAGGTCGAGATGACCGAGATGGCCCTTGCCCACGGATTCATCAAGCGTGAGGATGTCGAGGATATCGCGGGCAAGACACTCGACCAGTTCGTGAGCACGTTTGCATACAGGGAAAAACGCAAGCCACGTGACCGCTTCTACCTGCCGCTGTTTCACTTAGCGGGACGTCGCGTGTTCCCGACATGGTTCGTCCGATGGCTTGCCAATCGCCAGAACCTGAGGAAATCGCCGTGGGTACTGGAATGGCTCGTCAGTATGCAGAGCAATATCGACATCTTCCGCAAGATGTTGAAGCTTCCGTATTACATGGCAACAGGGCGTTACAATTTCGGCAAACTCGCCGCCCGTATTCAACTATATCTGAGTTGGGAACGACCGTACAATAAGTAAGACCAATTCTGTAAATCAACTCTTTTTAAAAGCGAACTGGGTACCGTAGGTC
>CBDVBS010000419.1:0-3772 GCA_965372275.1 uncultured bacterium
ACGAAGACCTCCCCATGCTTGTATGGCGACATCGTGCCGGCATCGACATTCAGATAGGGGTCTATCTTCTGCATCGTCACATCGAACCCGCGTGCTTTCAGCAGCCTGCCGAGCGACGACGATGCGATCCCCTTCCCCAATGAACTAACATTACCACCCGTAACGAAAATATACTTCGTCATCAGTATTCACCAAGACCTAAGTTATAGGGGGCTAAATAAAAAAAGAGGCGGTGCTTCCGAAATCCTGTCACCTAAGTTGCCCTTCTTATTATAGCAAATGATTCAAATTTGAAAAGGAGAAAAATCGGAGCATTTGTAACCGGAATATCGGCGTAACCCTTTATCGGCGCGGGATATCTTTGCATTCCCACTATATGAACCGCTGAAATTATTTTCTCTACTAATATCTAATACGACCCCTTCGGACTCAGCACGACCCCGACCGTCAGGAAGATTATCTGGATATCGAGGAAGAGGCTGAAGTTGTGTAGGTAGAAGACATCGAACAATACGACTTCCTCGAACTGGAGCTGGTTGCGCCCGCATATCTGCCACAACCCGGTAAGACCGACCCAGCCTTCGATTCGATACTTGTGCCACTCCTCGTAGTCGGCAACTTCGTCAGGCAGCGGCGGCCTCGGCCCCACGAGCGACATCTCTCCCTTGAACACATTTATGAACTGCGGGATCTCATCGAGCGAAAGTTTCCGCAATGTCTTGCCAATATCGGTGACTCGCGGGTCATCCTTGATCTTGAACATCGGGCCGTTCATAAAACTCTGCTCGGCGAGTTTCTTCTTAAGCTTCTCAGCATCGACAATCATCGTGCGGAACTTGTACAGCTTGAAATGCTTCCCGAGCTTCTTCACACGTTCCTGCGAAAACAACGCCGGTCCCCTGTCTTCTTTTTTTATCTTGTACGCAATCGCCAACCATAACGGCGAACCGATGACAAGCACCATGAATGAGAACACGATATCAATCAAACGCTTGAGGGCCAATCGCCAAAGTGACTTCCTCCCGCCGCCGAACACTATCACCGGCAGATCGCGGTATTCCTCGATGTACATCGGCAGCTTGTCCCACAATATATTGAATTGCTTCGACAAGACACGGATGGTCAAGGGCAGACCCGCCATCTGCTTGAAATACCTGAAAATCTCCGGCGGCTGCCCGTCGGGGAGACAAATTATTGCTTCGTCCACGGCTCCCTGGGTCACATATTCCCTCAGCTTGTCGGGATGCTTGTAGCGTTTGATCCCGTCATCGGGCGGTGCATCATCGGTCACCGGCACGATTCCCAGCGGTATCCATCCCTCCTCGGGATGCGCGTACAAACGTCGCCACAGGCCCTGGGAAATATCGTTGTCCCCGATAATCAGCACGCGCCTGTTACCGAGCCCCCATTTACGGATCATCCGTCCCAACCTGCGAATTATGAAACGAAAAACATGGATGAGGATAAGTGATATCAGGAAAAACAGCAGGGTGAATTTTCGGGAGATGTAAAACATCCTGAAGTTGTAGAGGATAAAGAACGTAAAGATAAATCCCACCACGCAAGCCTTGAAAAGCCCCAACGGGTCACCCGATCCGCTGAGGAAATGCCTCGGCTCATAAAGGCGATTGTATTTGAAAACAAGGTAGTACGTGACACCGGCGGTGACAAACGTGATGGGCCATTTCTCGGTCGTTATCTCGGCCCATTGCCAGTGGAGGACGTGGTAACACAACCAGTATGTAAACCACCATGCGAGTGCGAGAGAACCCACATCGCAGGCGAGTTTAAGCCAGAAACTTGTCACTTCGCTGAGCGATGTGAGTGTCTTGTAATTTGCTCTGAACCAGCCACTCATTGTGCGTCGATCTCCGGGCGCGGTGGCAGACCGCGATGCTTGACAATAAATTTGAAGAAACTTGTCATGTGATACATGTTCGCCTTCGACAACGGGCTCTTCCTGCTCACCCTCTCGTAATGATGGACGAAAATCGACTCGGGCAGATAAATCACCTTATACCCCAGCCGCCAACATGTAAAGCATAAATCAACATCCTCGAAATACAGAAAATATCTCGGGTCGAATATCCTGCCGCCCATCTTCTCGCACAAACTTCGACGCATGAACAATGCCGCGCCGAGCGACCAGTCGATATCGCGGATGGAATCGAAATCCTCACCCATCATCATGTATCTGCGAAAATAATCCGGCGGGTTTTCATCGTTACGCCACGGCGCGCGTGCATAGAGTGCCGATTTCCAATCGTAAAAACGTCGCGCCGAATCCTGGAGCGTACCATCGGGATATACCAGCTTCGGACAGACAATCCCTGCTTCTGCACTAAGGGTGAGATATCCAACCGGCGCGGACAATCCCGCATCTTCCGGAATCGCATCCGGGTTGCACACGAGAATTGCATCGCCCGTTGCTTCCCGGTATCCAAAATTAACGCCACGCCCGAAACCGATGTTCTTACCGGGAATAAGCAGCTTCGCGTCGAATTGTTTGCATAGATCACCGAGATCTTCATCGGGATAATTATTTACGACAATTATCTCCCGCTCGATATCGGGATCGATATCACGCAGCACCGGCAATGATTCAGCAAGATGATGGGCCGATCGATATGCAACCAGTATGATACTCAGCTTCGGCGTCAACGCTTCCTCCGCGCATTAGATAAATGATTGTAACCAAAAACCGGCTCGCAAACTACTCATATGATTTATAATTGTGGTTCCAGGCGCCAACACTTTCCGCTAATGGTGCAATGACATGATCGATTTTGAAAGTGCAAGGAAGAGGATGGTCGACTACCAGATCGAAGCCCGTGGCATACGGGACGAACTGGTCCTCGCCGCTATGCGCACGGTGCCGCGTCACAAATTCGTGCCGAACGGAAGCCGGGATAGCGCGTATGAAGACTGTCCGCTCCCCATCGGCCATCAACAGACGATCTCCCAGCCATATATCGTGGCACGTATGACCGAACTCCTCGGCCTTGAGGGCGGCGAGAAGATACTCGATGTCGGCACCGGCTCCGGTTACCAGGCCGCCATCCTCGCCGAGATCGCCGGTGAGGTTTTTTGTATCGAAAGGATACGCCCGATTCTCAGGGAGACCGCGATACGTCTCGCCGCGCTGGGCTATGAAAATATCCACCTTCACGAAGGCGACGGCTGGGTCGGGCTCCCCGAACAAGCACCATTCGACGGTATCATCGTTGCGGCGGCGTCCGCGTCTGTTCCCATTGAACTGAAAAAACAACTCTCCCCCGATGGCGGGAGACTCGTGATCCCCGTCGGTGATGACTACTGGCAGAAACTTCTGCTTATCGAACGAAACGGCAACCGCTTCAAACAGTCCAACAAAGGCGAAGTCCGCTTCGTCCCGTTGGTGAAAGAGTTCTGACTTTCTTAGGAGTTTTAGCTCTCTTACTGGAGCGCTGGCTTCCAGTCGGCATTCACCATTTCCCATCCGTGTGCCACCGCTACTCCGTCCGGGTGCCACGCCCAGTCCGAGTCTTCGAGGATGGGCGTGTTTTACTACGAGTGCGCATCATCGTTCGCTTCCGCTCACTATAGATACGCGCTACCCTTCAGGAATTCTTTTTCAGCAAGCCGTTTAATAGCATCCACATTACGTGTGGCACCCTTCTGTCTTCGAGGTTGTCTCAAAAAAGAAAATGATGATTCAATACATGCCGGCTGGAAGCCACCGCACCTGTAAAAACAAGCATACCACAATAATACTCTTTATTACAGGAGCGCT
>CBDVBS010000420.1:0-3770 GCA_965372275.1 uncultured bacterium
TGCTACTCCATCCGTGTGCCACCGCTACTCAGCGTCTTCGCTGATAGCGGTGCTCGTGCCATGTGCGCGCATCATCGGTCGCAGAGCGACCTATAGATACGCGCTACCCGGGAGATACGCGCTACCCGGATAGATACGCCTGGTGCCACGGACAAGCGAGTCTTCGAGCTTGCCCGTGTTTGTGTGAGCCTATTAATACTAATCACGGGGGAAATGGCCAGCGCATAAAAAACACACGCCTGCCATTTTGTCCGTGGCACCAATATCTTTGAGTTTTTCAACAGCCCCTTCCAGCCCGCAATTATCGCATTATGTGCGCGCATCATCGGTCGCAGAGCGACCTATAGATACGCGCTACCCGGATAGATACGCGCTACCCGGATAGATACGCGCTACCCGGATAGATACGCGCTACCCGGGAGATACGGGAAACCCGGGGAACAGGGGCTTCCCAATCAGGTATTCTATGGAGACCACCCTTCTGAAGACAGAAGGGTGCCACCCGGAAATAAGATGACGAAAGTCGGGGGTGTTAACCATATGGCTTTTCCGCCAGCACGCAATATTGCCGGCCTGCGCCGATGAGGGCGGGATCTTCACATAATGCGCTCTCAAGTTTGACACATTCCTCGATGCCCCATTCGCGAGCCAGTTTCTCGATCCCATCCCTGCCCAGCATTTCTTTCAGCAGCCGATCCGCCTTCAAATACACCACGTTTGCCCCTGCCGATTCGAACAATGCCCACAGTTCATCCGCCCGGAACGCGCGTTTGAGATAATGCTTCGGATGATCGCGATCCTCGGATATCCCAGTCTCAAGCAATGTCTGAGTGGCTTCAAGATCGTGCCGCCGCAATCCATCTTTCATCGTACTCAGGTAATTCGCCGCGACAGTAAGTATCTTTCCTCCGGGTTTGCATACACGTACCATTTCCCTCACTGCCTGGGATGGATGCTCGCTCATTTCGAGAGTGGAGAAGCTCAATACCGCGTCGAAAATGGAATCCTCAAATTCATCCAGGTTTTCCATTTCCCCTTCAATCGTTCGGCAATTCTCTTCAACTCCCGATTCCTTGACAAATAAATCGGCTGCCGCAAGCATTGACGGTTCCCTGTCGAAGAGAACAACCCGGTGGCCCTCCTCGGCGAACGGGATGGTGATGATGCCGACACCCGAGCCGATGTCGAGGATATCCGCGTTACGACCGAGGGGAAGGATTTCACTTATACGCCTTCTCTGGATTTCAACATAGATCTTCCCCCCCGCTGTTTCCCTGTAGAAATCCAGGAATTCTTCGGCCCTTCCAGCGAAGTGGTCTTGTCCGTCTTTGAAAGTGGAATCGAACGGCATCAATTGATTTCGTAACCTAATTTCTAGAGGAATGCCTGGGGGGTTCGTATAAGGACCTGGTCGGCTTCCTCGCCGGAAAGCCCGGCCCCCAATGCAACGTTACGTACATTCGCAAGGTTGAACAGGTCGCCCGGGCCATGTGCGTCGGAATTGACAAGCAGTTTCGCTCCCATCTCTATTGCGAGTTTGGCGACCAGGCCGTTGCAGAGTGAGTGGTCTCTACGGGCGCTGAGTTCGAGGTATGTTCCATTCTCCGCTGCGAGCGCGACATCATCAGGCAAGATGATGCCCGGATGGGCAAGGATATCCACATCGGGACTCTTTATGGCGGCACGATTCGTTCCCTGTGCAACTCCCTCGAATGGGGTCTCTCCATGCACGATAACGATCTTGGCCCCCGCCGTTTTCGCTCTTGCGGCAAGTTCATCTATTATTGCCGGGGGCACATGAGTCAGCTCGACCCCGGGAATTGCGATAATATCCCAATATCCCGAAGCTTTCAGGCAATCGGCGGTAAGCTCCTCGATGCGTCTTTCAATCCCTCCGGCACCGATGTGATCGGCGATCCCGATGGCGCTGTATGCCCTTCGCTGCGCTTGACGGATAAGTTCCATGGGGCTCAATATACCGTCAGAATTGAATGTGTGTGTATGGAAATCAAAAATATGGGGCTTCATTTATCACCTCTGAGTTAACGCCAAGTCGTATATTATAGGGTTTCATGGGGGTAGTCAAACCAATCAAATTGCATTTGTCGGTTTTATTCCTCGACTCGGATTTTCCCTTATGCTAAAATGATAGAAATTCGTGTCTAATCCATCAGCGGGAGGGCTGAGTATGTCCTTGAAAGGAATTATTGTGTTTTGCCTCCTGCTCCTCATCCTGAGCAGCGGTTCAATCGCCGTTGCACAGGAGGGAGTGTCTCTTAATTTCACGTTTGTGACTTCCAACGACGAGGCGGTCAAGAAGAGCAGGGATGCCGTTAAAAACGCGTCAGCTTTTATCGATGCGAATAACGACGGGATTGTCGACCAGGTTAATTACGACGGCGAAGAAATTGCGGTTGATATTGATATGAATAGCGTCGTCGGATTCCCGTTTGATGATGGATCCAGGGTGGTCTTTTATCCCACGAATCTTGGATGGTTGCCGGAACCAGGCACTTACGAGGTCGTCGGATTCATCCATCAATGGAATGATACAACAAACCGGTTCGTGTCAATCCTCATCCACCAGGACGAGAGTTACGATACGAGCGAAGGTATAACCGCTTACATAATTGACCAGGCTGGCGTGATGGTCGGCTCGCTGTTTTTTACCTTCATGGAAAAAGGATTTCTCCGATATACGGCTCCATACAAAAAATGGATGGAGACGGGGGAAGACTTCGCCATCGGTACATCAAAGACGGTATCGAACTACGTGCTGCTCGGAAAAGACCTCGGTTTGATGGACAATGTGCTCATTGTCAATATGTCATTGGTATCAACCGCGGTACCACCCGGGCAGGATATAGAAATAAGGTCCAGTGATTCGACGGTCGTGTCGGAATCGAAAGGGCAGCTTGGCCGTTGGGACACACTTGGCAGCCTGGATTTCAGTTCCGGAACCGTCAAGGCATCCGTAAAGGTGGATGATGCTACCGTCACCGGTAATATCCTCATGGGTCAGGGCCAGGGAATCCCCTACCGGAGTAAGCGATACGCGGTGTTCTATCCGTCCGATATGACAGCGTTGCCGGCATCTCCCTCGGAGGGTATAAACTGGGAGATCCTTGGATTCCTGCATTATTATGATGATGGGAAAATAAGTTCCGTACTGGTAGTGCTTCTCGGGCAGGTTGCGGGGGATGAAACCACTTCGGGGGCGAGAGTAAGAGTGGTGGATAACGCGGGTATGACCGTTGGCTCACCAAAGTATTTCTTCTTCCCCCGGCGTTCGGTAAATGTGATGGGTTCGTATAAATTGTGGGATACGCAGAAATATAACTGGGCACTCGGTATCCAGGAAGGCGTTGACAGCAAGATAAATATCGTTAAGGATCTTGGCATCACAGATAAGATGCTCGTAATGAATTATATTTGGTATTGATACTTGTGAGAGAGTTAAATTGATTCGCCCTTCGGGGCGATTTTTTTTATGCCGTGAATCTAAGGCCAATCCTGTTAATAAAATATCGATTCGGCGTATATAGAGGGATAGCAGCTATTTCCCGAAGACGGGAAAGTAACAGCTACTCGACTTACGCCATTTCCTGTCCGTGTGGCACCTTTCTGTCTTCAGAAAGGTGGTCTTGATATTTTCACAATCCCTCACTATAAAAAGACCACCCCTTTTCTCGAAGACTCGAAAAAGGGTGCCACAAGGAACGCGTATACGTTATTCACATAGCATATTGAAAACAACCGGATTTAAAGCC
>CBDVBS010000421.1:0-3768 GCA_965372275.1 uncultured bacterium
TCTGGCACCAAGTAAGCCCTTCGATAATGAATGTCCCAGTCGTCAACAATCGGAAGGTCTTCCTCGTACTGTGCCCACGCGAAGTGGACATATAACTGCGCGTCAACACGTATATCCGGTTCCGTCGCGTTGCCGGTACCGTCACTTACAAGTACCGGTTCGGAGAATGACAGTCCGCCATCGAGCGACCAGATGAACCATATATCGCCCTCCATCTCGAAGCTGATGATAATAGCCTTGGTCTCTTCATCCTGCATGAATGCATCTACCGTAACCTCGCCAAGCCATGCATCGGTGCTGGTGTATATCGGATTGTATCCCGGCCAGTCGGTGCCGTTATCGGATGATGTATAGAGTATCGAATACATCGGGTCTATCTCACCTACGAACGTGCAATGGAATTCTCCATCCGGGCCGATTATAAGCGATGGTTCGATCCGGGACGCATACTCATCGGTAAGTCCCTCGGTGATATATACATCCCCGTCCCAGTCGGTGCCGAGACCGTCGGAATTCGAAAGCATCTTGATCCATGGCATACCCTCCCCACCCCAGTATGCGAAGTGGATAGCGCCGGATGCGTCTTTGACCAGGCATCTTGGTGAGCCGAGCTGACCTGTTTCAACGATAATTGTATCGTCAACATCTCCCCATCCTCCCCATAGCCCGTTATGATAAAGGCTGTAGGGATGACTGCCTTTCTTGTACATGACCTGCCCGCCCCTGTCGCCGAGACACAGGACGATATTATCAGCACAGATGACAACTTCGTTCGCATGCGCACCCCACGGTACCTTTATGCCGATGTTTTCCCCAAACGGGCAACCCGGGTCACGCGCTAAGGATGAATGGTCGTGTGGCGTCTGGCCCCAGTCGAGCCACGACTGATACATGAATACCGAATAGCCCAAAGCTCCCTGGCAAACCTTGAGACTCTTCAGCGTCTGCCCGAAGTGAGTCGCGCTACCCTGCCAGGAGTGCGTGAAAATTTCACCGTTGTCATCGCTGGTGAGCATATGCATGTTAGCGCGGGAGTTGTCGGGATTGTCAGGGATCTCTTCGAGCCTTGTATAACCGATGTCAATATCATATGTCGTCCGCTGATGAATGGACGGCGTCCGGTCCATATGAGTTGAATCCGTCAGCATCTGCTCGTCATCAAGAATCCAGTCGTACTGCCCTCCCGGCAGGAAGTCCTCAACATGTGTGGAGTGGATGAAGTATGCCGAGATATTCTCGCCGGGAAGAAGTCCCTGGTAACCGATTTTCTCGGAGCGAACGGTAATAAGCAGGTCGATGTCACCGGCACAGGTTAACCCTTCGCCGGGGAGGTCGAGTTCGTAGGTTGAATAACCCTCTCCGCCTCCGATGGGTATGGATGTGCTCAACGGGTCGATTCCCGCGAGGCTTTCGACGACGACTTCATTCATTTCGGCATTGAACCAGTCATACACATCGATCTGTATCTGCAGATGTCCGCCGCCTTCGCCTGCTTCATAGCCGAGATTATTCGCAAGCTCGGTAATTTCAATATTCCAGGCTTCGGGACAGTTCGCCGCAGGTGGGAAATCTTCCGGGATATTATACGGCGGGGGCCCCACTACTTTCGCCCAGCTTGCATCAACGGCATAGTTGAATATGTATGAAGTATCCATCTCGATCGTGTAGTGCCTTATATTCTTCTGTCCCGCCGAGAACAAGCCACGGGAATCGATATCGACTGATGATAGATCATCGTTGGCCTCAAGCTCGTCGGTGTAATATTTATAACCGTTTATTGTGGCCGTGAAATCGGCGAATTCATCCGGCGTACCGAGCAGGCCGTCAATGTAACCCTTTACCGGGGCCTCGGTGTTCGGGGGGAACTCAGTCGGGTTCCACCAGCGGATGTAACCATCGGCGTTGAGAAGCCTTACATCGCCCTCTCCCGGAAGCCGCAGGTTGGCATCCGATGTAAAGGCTAAACCCCTACATCACATCTGATAACGGATAATCAATTTCTCTTGCGGTATGCCGTGAAATACCTTCCTGTTTCCACTATCGGACGGACATATCATCGTGTAACCTCCGTCCAGATCCATTGTGGTCACTACATTATCCGCTCCCAAGACCATCAGAGTTAGATCATATTCGAACGGCGAACGAAAAACACCCGCCATGAAACTGAGATCTACAGGACATGTTACAAGGAACACTGCCGGTTTATCTTCATGGATGGTTGCCTGCTTGCTGTTCAAATCGTAATGGATCAGCGCAGCTCCATCATTCGCAGCCCCTCCCCTGCTTCCGGCGATAAGGAGCACGCCCTCCTCGGCATTGCACTCGAACCCAAGTATCCATCTTCCACAGTCAAACTCCAGTTCTTCAACATGAGTTGAGCAATCAACCCTGAATATCCCTGTCAAATACACGATTTCCACTGTCTTCTCCTCATATGAGACGAAGAGGTTGTTATTAACATAATCCAGCTCTATATTCGTGGGGTAATAATCAGGATTGAGATTAATTGTTTCCTCGTAATACCAGTTTGACGCATCTTCATCTGATGCATTGAAAACATATACCTCAGAATTAACTCTCACCAGAACATACAATTTCTTTGTCAGTGGGGAGTACATTATTCTGTTGGGTGATTTAGGAAACTGGTGTATCTCAATTGTCGAAAGATCACATCTGTCAACAGCAATTAGACCCCTGCCATAACCACCAGGATAGTCACCAATTCCACTATCTGTAAATACGATGTATTTACCCACCATCGTAGTTGCTCTAACACAGTGACCGATAACCGTGCCTCCGGACGTAAAGTCGTGCAACTCCGTATCATAGAAGTAAGCCTTTACTTCTCCAACATCAGTTTGCTGAGGATCCGTAATCGATAGCACAATTGCCGGGTAATCCATATATGGGTCATAAAACCCATGATCAACTTCAAACTCGCCGGTGAATTCATGATAACCCGTATATTCCCCTTCATCAGTATATGTAATGAAGCCGGGATCTCCCGCCACGTCAACGAAGACGTAGCCTGATGAAAGTGACCATATATTAATAGGTGTATATGGCTCAGTGCTGACTGTCCAGTCTATATCCTCAGCGTACGCGGTTGAGATGTTAAAGAGTATTAATAATGTTAACGATTGTAAGAATATAATTGAACTTCGCATAATTTTCCTCCCTTATGAAAATTTTCCTGGTATATCTGCAAGTTTACGATAAGCCCATGTGCCAGAGAGACTTGGAAGTTCATCCTTATCAATGCCTAAATAGTCACACTGAAAAGGTGATAGATACAGCAGGTTGTCAAAATATATGACTGGTGGGTTGTAAAGGCTGTGATAAGTTGTATGTTCTGTTTCAACATGTTCACTGATCTCTTCGGCGGTCCAATTTTCCTTTAGTGTGTCTACATATCGGGTAGCATGCAATGCTGCTTCTATAAAAGTTCTTTTTGGTAAACACGTATATGTAACATCATCTATAGTATATTCAAAGCCGTAATCAAAGCCCAATGCACGGTGAAACCATTTATTCCATATAGCCTCATTATATTGAACGAAACCAGCCCAGCCTACTTTTACATGGGCATTGAAGCAAGATATAGATAAACCCTTAATGCAATTATCTCCCAATATAAATGGCGGATCAAAGTTGCCGCCAACTGAATTCCCTGCAGTATAACAAGCTCTTAAGACAACAAGACCGTACTCATTAGTCTGCAGGTCATGCCAATTAATACCAAGATCTATGCCAGCATCGAGCAGGTTC
>CBDVBS010000422.1:0-3765 GCA_965372275.1 uncultured bacterium
GGTAGTATTATCAGTCCCCCTGCTCAAGTAGGATGCTACCAGGGCAAGGAAAACAACCAGCACGATCACGATAACCAGGCAGGATATCCACCTGTTCGGTTTGCTTCGTGGATAGGACTCCATCATGTTATCCTGATTACGCAATACGTTCTCCTTCCGTAGGCATCAACCTAAGTAATGCACAACAGCTTCTGCGATGTTCTGGCATCGATAACCGATATTCTCATACAGCTTAACCATCTCGAGGAAAAAGACCCCGGCATGTACATGACATGAACTGTTGCACAACCTGTTGATATGATTCTCGCGCATTTCCCTTGTCAATGTATCGAGTTCTTCGCTGATGGCGAAAACCCCTTCGGCAATATCCTTATTACGATACGCCAAGGCCCTCTGGACCTCTTCAACAATGGTCACGACGAGATCCTGGATGCTTATCAGCTCCAAACGTGCCTCGTCGCTGAAATCCACCCTGCTCGAGTGTTTTTCCTCAAGCAGATTCCTCAACGAAACGCAGTGGTCTCCGATGCGCTCTATATCGTCAACCGATTGAATTACAGCGGGGATTTTTTCCGATACCTCGGTTGCTATCGAATGTTCACTGATTGCCACGAGGTAAGCGGTTGTTTGCCGGTGCAGCTCGTCCAGGGCTTCTTCGTCGGCATCAATGTCGTCAAGCGCGTGTAGACGTTTGAGCCGCGTTGCTTTTTCGATGCTTCGCAGGCTGACTGCATTGAATCCCGCCATCCTGGCCAGTTCCTTTACGGACTGGTCAAGGGCAACGGCGGGTGTGCTCAGCAGCCGGTTATCCAAATATACAGCTTCACGTTTGTCGACGGTTTGCCCGGAAACGAGCCTGGCGATGAACTTGGCGTACATCGGTATGAACGGCAGGAAAACCAGCGTGTTGAGCACATTGAATATCGTATGCGCGTTTGCCGTTTGCCTCTCAGGTGATACCGCGGTCTGTGCGATAACCCACATATATTGCTTCAGTACAAGCAGAACTATTACCGTGCCGACAACGTTGAATATAACGTGGGCGAGAGCCGCGCGTTTCGCGTTACGATTCGTCCCGATGGACGCCAATCCTGCGGTGATACATGTTCCGATGTTATCACCGAGTACGATGGGTACGGCCTGTTCAAGGGTCAATGCCCCCATGCCGACCATTGAAATGACGATACCAATTGTCGCCGATGACGACTGGATGAGTGCCGTCATCAACATTCCCGCCAGTACACCTAAGAGCGGTTTCTCGCCGAATTGCTGGAATATTTCGCTGACCCCCGGATGTTCGCGCAGGAAATGGACCCCGTCCTTCATTATGTTCAGTCCAAGGAAGAGAACTCCGAACCCGAGAATGAAGAGTCCGATATGTTTGATAAATCTCCGCTTGGTGAAAAAGTGGATTCCAACTCCGACCGCCACTATCGGCAAGGCAAAATCGGTGAGCTTGAACGCTATCAACTGGCCGGTGATGGTTGTGCCGATGTTTGCGCCGATGATGACTCCGACTCCCTGAACGAGGGTCATCAGCCGTGCGTTCACGAAGCCGACAACCATCACCGTTGTTGCCGAAGAGGACTGTATCAAGGCCGTAATCCCGGCACCCACCATAACACCGTAAGCCGGTTTACTGGTCAGCCTTCCCAGGATTGAACGTATCCGATCACCGGCGGCTTTCTGAAGACCTTCTCCCATGCGGTTGATGCCGTAGATGAGCAGGGCTATGCCACCCATGAGATTGAATATGAGCAAACGGATGTCCTTCCCGGTGATGGGGAGCTCGTCACCGTTATCCGCGAATGCTTCGTAACCATATGTAAGCAGGATTGCCGCTGCCGCCGCGACAAAGAACACCACCGCTAAGTTTTTTCGGTGGTGATTATTTTTTCTGAGCTTTCCGTTTGGTTCGGTAACGCTCAATAGTCCCCTTCAAACAGAACGTCCTTTAGGATTCGCGCAAATTGTATTAAATTACACCCAGATGTCAATCAAATCTTTCTGGCCCAAAATCCCCGATGGTTAAAATGGGGACAGGCACCGGACTTGCCGCACAGTTACATGATAGCAAAATACGCGATAGTGCGTGCGGCAAGTCCGGATGCCAGTCCCCGAAAGAGTGAAAATCGTCAAGGATGCGGAAAGGAGACTGTGACGGGGACTGTCTCCTAACTGTGACGGGGACTGTCATCCTGTCTTCAGGTGACTGTCCCCTAACGAACAATCGCGGATTTATGGTCCTGAGTGTGCTCTCAGATCAAGCAACTGTTCACAAACGACTTGAAAATATTCAACTGTGCCGGGTCGGTCTGCCATAAGACTTCGGGGTGCCATTGGACGCCAAATATCAGCGGTTCAAGGGAGAATTCTATGCCTTCGGTTACTCCATCCGCTGATTCCGCCGTCACCTTCCATTCATCCGGTATTTCACCTACTGCCTGGTGATGACATGAATTGACCCTGGATTTTTCACCAAGGATATGCCACAGAGCCGAGTTTTCCTTCATATTTATATCATGGAAGCCTTCAGGGTCCAGCTCTACATAATTATGTTTCTCGGCCCACGGTATATCCGACTCGATATCCTGGATCAGGTTGCCTCCCACTGCTATGGCGAGAATCTGCATGCCCCTGCATATGCCTAATATCGGAGTCCATCTTCCAAGGGCTTCTTTAGCAAGTGCCAACTCGGTTTCATCCTTCTTGAGATCAAGGCGCGTTTGATTCGTCCCAGGGGAATGATTGTAGCTTTTCGGATCGACATCCGGGCCACCTGTCAATATCAACCCGCTTATGCGTTCCAACAATTCAACCGCCGGTTCCGGACCCATGCCGACGGGTATGATTATCGGATTTCCCCCACCCGCCAGTACTGCTTTGACATAAGAGTGGTAAGTATATTGATGCTCGTAACGCGGCTCTTTTATTTCCTGTACGTAAATATCCTGGCTGAACGACGCGGTTATGCCTATGACTGGACGCATAAAGACCTCGTACTACCCATAATTTTACAGACGCCTGCCCACGTCAATCATGATCCTCATCCTGTTTATGCTTGAACAGCTCGGCTGCATCCTTGGTCAGGGATGTTCGCTTACCGTCATCCTCAATATCGACCGTGAAACCTTTCTCGACGTCATATTTCTCAACCTTCAGTCCCGCCGCATGCATGAATTCGATGGACATCGGATGCGGGTAATCCCCGGCGAACACAACCCGCCGTATGCCTGAATTGATAATCATCTTGGTGCAAGTAAGGCATGGCTGATGGGTGCAGTATATTTCACTACCCTCAAGTGGAATGCCGTAATTCGCCGCCTGTACTATCGCGTTCTCTTCGCCATGGGAGCCTCGGCACAATTCCAACTGCTTGCCGGATGGAATGCCTAAGTCCCGTCTAAGGCACCCGATATCGAGGCAATGGGGCAAGCCCTTGGGGGAGCCGTTGTATCCGGTGGCGAGAATACGCCGTTCGTTGACGATAACCGCACCCACCTGGCGGGACAGGCACGTGGAACGTCGGCTTACAAGATCGGCGATTTCCATGAAATATTTGTCCCATTCGGGACGGGTATTTTTCTTATCCGTCACGTTATCTACCAAAGTCCTGTATTGGTCCCGGCATCAGTATTTATTTCCCGGCATCAGAATGCCGGGTTACATAAAGTAAGAATGCCGGGTTACATAATTGTATCAATCTTTTTTCTTCTTTTTCTTCTTTTTCTTCTCATCCTCTTCGAGGCTTGGGTCGATGTAGTC
>CBDVBS010000423.1:0-3761 GCA_965372275.1 uncultured bacterium
GGAATGGAATACAACCATCGGCATCCAGACGCTCACACCGCTGTCGGAGTCGATGCAGGTGGAGTTCGGAGGAGCGACCGACCCGGATACGCCGGTGACATATAACATCTATTACTCGCTTACCACTCCTATCGATTTCCTCACCGCACCCTCGGTGAACGTGGCATCTTCACCCGGAGAGGTGGATGGATTGTCAAACGCCGAGACATACCATTTCGCTGTAAGGACTATTGATGTCCTCGGCCTTGAAGATGAGAATACCGTGGAATTATCAGGCTGTCCGAATACTCCTCCTGAATGGGATAGCTCCGTTGGAATAATCGATGCTCAGGGCGGATTCGGATTTGCCGTCGTTTCGTTCGGAGGAGCTACCGATCCTGAAAATCCGGTTACATACAATATTTATTATTCAGATACGACGCCCATAAATTTCGGCACCGCCGACAAGATACCTGGTGTTACGGCATCACCATATAAGGTGGATAGCCTTGAGCATGGGCAGACATATCATTTTGCCGTACGTGCAGAGGATGCGCTTGGTCTTGAAGATGACAACACGAATGAGGCGAGTACCGGCACCTACGATATTCCCGAATTGAAGTGGTTGCATCCGTTTGGCTCGGTTGTTTTTTCATCTCCCACCTACAACGATGTCAACGGTGATAATATCGACGACATCATAGTCGGAGGATGGAGTAACAGCCGGGTCAAGGCGCTTAACGGCATTAACGGCAGCCCGTTGTGGGATACGAAACTCGGTGATTGGGTTGATTCATCCCCATGCCTTACACCGATTGGCGGGAGTCCTGTCGATGATGTGCTTGTTGGATCGTACGACGGCAGCCTGTACGCTCTCGACGGTGAGACGGGCGATAGTTTCTGGGACTTCCCGACAGGCGGTATCGTCTCGTCATCCCCGGCGGTTGCGGATATCGACGATGACGGGAAACTGGAAGCGGTATTCGGATCCTTAGATGGATTTGTTTATGCTGTCGAGATGGACGGCACCGAGGATTGGAAGGTTGATACCCATGATGGCGTTTTCTCGTCGCCCGCGTTATGTGATTGGGATAATGACGGCCACTATGACATATTCGTCGGAAGCAGAACCGGGGATCTTTGGTCGATTGATGATTCGGGCACTGTTAACTGGACTTTTCCCACTGGTGGTCCCATCAATTCAAGCCCGGCGGTCGGAGATATTGATGATGACGGAGACATGGATGTTGTCGTGGCATCGATGGATGGTTACGTATATGCCGTCGATATGCTTGGGTCTGAAGTCTGGAATTTCGAAATAGAAGGATACATCTGGACATCCCCGTCGCTTGGTGACATCAATGGTGACGGAGCCCTCGATGTGGCTCTCGGCGCGGATAATCGGGACTTCTATCTCATCGACGGAAAGACGGGTGATGAGATATGGCACTTCCCGTCGGGGAATCGAATATGGTCAAGTGCCGCGTTGGTGGATATGTCGGGGGATGGCGTGATGGATGTTATTGTCGGTTCGAACGACGGCATCTTATGGGTGATCGATGGTGAAAGCGGTACTGAGTTGTGGCACTTCGATTCAGAGAACTGGATCGATTCATCACCGGCGGTGGTTGATCTCGACAACGATGGTTACCTTGAGGTGATATTCGGCTGCGCGAATGGATATGTTTACTGCATAAACTCAAATGCCCCGGTACCCGAACCATCGCTTCGGGTCTGGCAGAAATTCCGCAGGGAGATCATGAACATCGGTTCCTTCTAATACCAATTCAATTTATAAAGTACTCTTTCCTTCAGACGGGTGCCGCACACTTCGCTTCAACTTTGCATAAATAATGAGTGGTGGGTGGCACGGTCTGCCCGAGGCCTTGCGAGTGCTGACCGTGGTCTTCATAGATAATCCCGGCATAATATCCCGCTTACATTCCCACGGTCAGACTCGAAGACTCGTCAGACCGTGCCACCCGGATATCATGATTTTCGTTGCTGTGGATTTATCATGGGCTTCACTAACGGTGATGTCAATTGGTGGGATTCGTATTAGCAATGCTCCTCGTAATACACCGCTATCAGCGAAGACGCTGAGTAGCGGTGGCCACATCAAATTTACAATACTTATGGGTTCAGTTTATTTCATATCATCCAACCTCGTTACTGATCTGGTTTAATCGAATTCAGGTTACTATAATGTATATAAACCGAACCAAAACGCGGTAAATAACCGTTTTTTCATACACTGATTCCATTCCCCTTACTACAGAGGATATTATTGTGGATGAAGATTTGACAATGGGGGCGGTGATCATATGCGCATAACAAAGATAAAGGAAAACGAATATGTCGAAATCGCGGTTGTTGGAGAGATCAAGTTCAACAACTGGGAAGAGTTTGTAGACGTGATGAGGGGCGCATACGAGGATGGGGCATCGACGGTCGTACTTAACTGGTGTGAAGTGACATATTTCGACTCTTCAGCGTTGCAAGGATTGATCTCGATATTTCATTATATAAAGAACGATGATGATAAGAGCTTACTGCTTGTGACCGATAAGAGCGATCACCTGAAGTTGTTGAAGATGACTTCCCTGCAGAAGATAATCCCCACGTTTACATCCAAGGAAGAAGCACTGAAAACGAGAATCGGTTAATGAATATTTGAGTGCTTTGTGAATGAACAATGAAAAACCCGGCAGCGAGCCGGGTTGTTTGTTTGGTTGATATTTCGTTTAATCAAATTTCTGGCTATCGGTTCCGCCATTGACAATATGCATTACTCCGTCGCGATGTCCGTCCGGAGCTCCCCATACCCAGTCTCTATTTGGTCCGGAGTCGAATGGGAAATACGGCCCGTGCCATAGATCACCGCCGCCCGCGACTCCCGGCAGTCCGCATCCTCCGCTACCCGGCCATGGCGGCCAACCTATGCGAATCGATGCCCATCCTCCGAATGATGGATCGGGATCCGTGGGCCAGGGCGGTGGCTGACGATAAAGAAGCTGTTCGCCGTCGGGGTCCTGGTATTCGTAACGTATGATATCCCATCCCTCGTTCCGCGAGCAGCCGTAACCTCCAAGTATGTAACGATCGATCCTGCTTGGAAGAAAGTAACCAGGGTCATAATACGTCCATCCGGCCCTTTGGTTCGAGCTGTGGAATCCTCCGCATCTGTAGAAGAAGTTGCCAGGCCAGAATGTGTATATCGTTCCCATGCTTCCGTCGGGATGCCATTGACGATGTCCGCCGAACATGTAATGAAGGCCCATGCCATAGGTCGTATCTTCGGTGTCACTGAACGTTAGCCCTTCCGGAAGGGTGCGGCGTGTTTCAATAGTGCTCGTCCAACTCGTGGGATATCCACCCTCGCGGTAATGGTAGAAGAAGAAGTCCTCAACACCGTTACCCATGATATCGCCACGGTAACCGAAACGCGGGTCACCGTCACCCTGCTGGGGATCAGCGATGATGGATGTCGCGTCGACGACTATCGAACCGTCCTCCATGAATGGATTATGTGGATACGATTCAATGTAATTCCACATAATCAACGGGTCATTGACGAGCATGTTTTCTTCCTCGACAGAATCGTTCATCCTGTGCCAGTAAATCCATCCTTCATTATCACCACCGATGAGGTAGGCCGGATAGGCCCGGTTATCAACGGAATAGCGTTCAAGTGCGATCTGGATAGTGTGGACATTCGCCTTGACCTCGGCTTCCTTGGCCTTGTCTTTCGCCTTGATATAGTTTGGAAGGGCTATTGCCGC
>CBDVBS010000424.1:0-3726 GCA_965372275.1 uncultured bacterium
GGATGTACACTTGATGATGGATGGAGAGGCGGTTATTGTTGCGACCAATATTATAATTGACAGCCTTGTTCTTATGCACTGCGATTTGAATATTCCGCCTGATGCCACGCCGGGTTTGTATGATGTCGAAGTCACTAACGGATGTGGTGCCGCCGGTGTCGGGACGGACTTTTTCGAAGTAACAACCCGGGACGGATGGGCGGACACGTGGGGTGGTGAATCCAGTGATAAGGGATACTCGGTCAGTCTGGACAGTGACGGGAATATTTATGTCTGCGGACTTCTTAACAGCAATGATGCGTTCCTGCGAAAGTACAATCCTGACGGTTCGCTCGAATGGGACAGGCAGTGGTTTGGCGTAGAGTTATGGGATGAAATTTATATTACGGATGTCTTCGTTAACGAATGGGATTATGTTTACTATTGCGGGTATTTCGTGGGGACAGTCGACTTTGATCCCGACCCGGTGGATGAACTCATCTATACATCCACGGGAAACTCCGATTCATTTGTCGCTTCAATGTATCCCAACGGTGATTTGAGATTCGCATACTACTGGGGAAACTCCGGAAGCAATGGTGCACGCGGGGTTGCATGCATGAACAGCAACCTCTATGTCACCGGTTACTTCAGGGATACGCTTGATTTCAAACCTGGCCCGTTCGTCGAGGAGCATACCGCTGTCGCCGAACATGATGTTTACCTCAGCAAATTCGACGGATACGGCGATCATCAATGGACGGTGACATGGGGCGGATCGTGCGGGAGCTACTACCAGGATGTCGGCGCCGATGTAGCTGTAAACAGCGATGGTGATGTTCTTGTAATCGGTTATTTCCAGGGAAGCGCCGATTTCAATCCCGATCCTGTGGGTGAGAATATCATAGCATCGTGGGGAAGTACCGATGCATTTATAAACTACCTTCACGCGGACGGAACCTATATCGGCGCGGGAGTATGGGGTGGTTCGGGATACGATGGAGCCGTGGATTTATCGGTGGATTCATCGAACAATGTTTACGTCACCGGTTACTTTGAGGGCTATGCGGATTTCAACCCGTTTGCCGGTGTTTCATACAAAAATTCCAAAGGCGAATATGACGCATACCTTAGTAAATTTCATACGGAAACCACATTTCTTGCCTGGGATGGCGCGGTCACGTGGGGTGGAGCGGAGGACGATGCGGGGAACGGTGTTGGTGCATATGACGGGGGCATTTATGTCACGGGTTCGTATAAGGACACCGTCGATTTTAATCCGGGTACCGGCATTGATGAGCGGACCTCAATTACATGGAGGGAGGATATCTTCCTGAGCCGGTTTACGACGTATGATAATTTCGACTGGGTAATTTCGTGGGGTTCCGAAGAATCGGACGGGGGTTTGGCCGTGGTTGCTGATAGTGCGGGGTATTCATACCTGACGGGTTACTTCTATGCAACGATCGATTTCGATCCGGGATACGGATTCGATGAACACACATCGAACGGTTACATGGACGTTTTCCTGTGCAAATTCCCGCCTGATGGTACTTGGTGATAGAGCGTCTGCTTTGCCTGTGGAAATGCGTTATGCTAAGATACTCCCTGGAAAGGGAGTTTTTTGCGGGAGGAGATATTGCCCAAGGATAAGGGTATAACGATTATTGCGGGGGGGGAAGGATTTGTAACTCCGGCGTTATACAAAAAGCTGGTTGCTGCGGGTGGACGCTGCAGGATCATTGATTTCTCAACATCACTATCATTGCAGCGTGAGCGAAGGATGTTCTATGATCGTTTGATCGCGCCTGACGCCGATGTGGTCTTCGCCGACCCGACATACCTCGGACGAAACGCGGAGGTCTATGAAGGAGCTTCGAAACTTGTAAACCTCGCCGATATTTTCTCCGACCTCGACTACGAGGCGTTCCCGGTGGAAGGATTGAAGCGTAACGCACTCACCTCCCTTGAGATAATGGAATCGGCAAGCCGGGCCGGGTTGCAGCGGGTTGTTCATATTTCATCGGGCGTGGTTTACGGTCCCCGACGCGAGCAACCCTTATCGGAAGGGATACCGCGCGAAGCTCACGATCTGCAGGCGGCATTCAAGATAGCATCCGAGAGTATCGTGGTGAATTATCATCGCCGGGGGAAAATCGAAACTGTAAGCCTCCGCCTGTTCAATGTATATGGCCCGGGACAATCATCAGAGGCCGTGGTGCCATACCTGGTACGCGGTGCCCTGTCGGGGAAACCGCTGCCGATGGGCAATACGAACCACACGCGCGATTTTCTTTACATTGACGACGTAATCGATGGGATCATCGCGGCATTGAACAACAAGAAGGCGGCGGGCGAGGTCATGAATTTAGCGTCGGGTATAGAGACGAGCATCAAGGAATTGATAGAGCTTGTGGAGAAACTGACGGGCCAGGATATCGAGGTGGCGTTCGACCCCGGGCGGATACGTATCGACCGTCCCGACTACCCGCGATGGGTCGCCGATATTTCAGCGGCAAGGGAACTGCTCGGGTTCAACCCGTCGTGGGGTCTTGAGAAGGGTTTGGAGCGGACTATAGAGAGCATGAAGGAGACCGGCGGGAGGTGGAGGCGATGAACGGGAGGCGCGCCGTCCTGATGGTCGGCGGCATGGGGCAAAGGCTCAGGCCGTACACGTATATTATTCCAAAACCGCTCATACCGGTTGGGGATAAACCTATCCTGGAAATTATCGTAAGGCAGATTGCCAAACATGGTTTCGATGAGATCACGATGGCTTGCGGGTACCAGGCGAACAGGATAAAGGCATACTTCCAGGACGGCTCGGTGTTCGACTGCAATATAGATTACGTGATCGAGGAGGAAGGGGCGTGGATGGGTACCGCGGGAAGTCTGCGTCGCGTCAATAACTTAGGTGATGAACCCTTCCTGTTGATGAACGGGGATATTCTCACGAAGTTGAACTATTCGAGGATGTACGATTTTCACAGGGAGCAGGGGACGCCGCTCACGGTGGGACTTACGAAGCACTGTCACACGTTGAATTACGGAGTCATCGAAACGAACGGCCGTGCCGATCGGATTAAACTCATCCAGGAGAAACCGGTGCGTGAGTACTTGATAAACGCCGGTATTTATATCCTGGAACCGGGTGCTATTGAATACTTGCCCGAGTCGGGTCCGTGTGATATGCCGGAACTTATTGAGCGGCTGATGACCGGCGGGCGGGAGGTTGCGAGCTATCTCATCCCGGAATACTGGCTTGATGTCGGGAATATCGGCAGCCTCGAAAAAGCGCGCAAGGATTTCTCCGCCTGGAAGGAATCATCAAACGGTGTATAGTGGGAATTCATTTCCTGTTTATGCTGTAAGATGTAGATAGGTTCCGGTATATATGGGCGATTTATAAATATTCATTCAATCTGATATTAATGCATTTATAGAATGCATCAAAAATAGTAGTACTGGGCGAAGCAGTTTAAGAACCTATAATAGAATGAAAATGGTGTTTCAGGAATTTATTCCCGAAACCCTTTGAACAGTATCTGGAACTGTTTCGGGAATAAATTCCCGAAACACCGAATGCCATTTATTATAAAAACGTTAAACAAGCGAGGTTTCAGCCGGTGTAATTGATGCAAGGGGTGTGGCTGATATATCAGGAATAATAATATGGAGGTAAATGATGTATTTAGGACGAGTCCTGCCTTATCTCATAATAGTAGTTTTACTCGCTATAGGATGTTC
>CBDVBS010000425.1:0-3723 GCA_965372275.1 uncultured bacterium
CCAGTCAGCTCTCATCTACAAAGGTTCAGACTCCATGTCCGGACGCGATGGAACCATCAAGATATTCAAGGAACCCTACGGCAACCTTGAAAATTTCATCAGCACGAGTGATTCCATCGCCACGAGGTACCGCTTCATAGAACATGAGAACCTGATCAAGGTCTTCGAAACCGGCAAGAAAAACGACAGGTTATACATTGCATATGAATGGATGCCGACATCCCTCAAGGATTACCTCCAGGAAAATGAAACGTGTGACATTGCCTCAGCATTGACAATAGCATTGAAGATATGCGAGGGACTCGCCCATGCATATGCCCAAAAACTCGGCCCACACATGGACATCAAACCGTCCAATGTTCTCGTTGACGAATCCCTCACCGCTGTAAAACTCACCGACCACTGGGTCGCCCCGGCGATGGAATACATGGAAGACGCCGACCGGATGGAATGGGAAGACCCACGCTATCTCGCACCTGAGCAGATACACCGGTTGGGGGAACTTGATGATAAAGTTGACATCTACCAGTTGGGCATACTCCTCTACCAGATGCTCACCGGAGCACCGATATTCCACGGCTCGGATGAGGAGAAGATCCGTTACCAGCAGGTTTATGCAAACCCCGAAAAACTCATCAACTACTATCGCCAGATACCCGACGTGGTGAAGCAGATACTCCTGCGTTGTCTCCAGAAAGACCCGCAGTCCCGATACAAGGATATTGATGAACTGCGTGAAGCCCTTTCCTATGCACTTGCCGGGGTTAGCTTCAAGCGCGTTAAACCAGAGGGAAGCTGGATCGGGGAGGTTATTGACAAGCGTTTCGAGATAGTGGAAGAACTCGGCGGGGGCCAGTTCTCCCGGGTTTACAAGGGGATTGAAAAGGGCCATGAGAAATTCGTGACCATCAAGGTATTTGACAAGAAGATCAGCTCGGAAGAGGATTTCATAAGAGCCATGAAGAAAGACCTCTACCTGCAGGTTCAGATACGGCACCCGTTCGTCGTGGATCTTGTAACATCCGGATGGCACCAGGATCAGTTTTATCTCATATATGATTACATACCGATGAGCCTCGACCAGATATTGGCCGAGAAACCCGCGATCCCTCCCGAGCAGGCCCTGAGGGTGGTACTCAAGATATCCTCGATACTCGATTACCTTCACGAGAAGGAACTCTGCAAGGCACACCAGGATTTGAAACCGGCGAACATACTCGTCAACCCCCAGGGTGAGGATATCCTCCTGCGTGATTTCAGGTTGGAGGAAGCATCCAGGGTAATCAACCGCCTTATGGGGAGCCATTCATCCGCGTATGAATACCAGGCGCCCGAAGTGATCGACGATGATCCGATAGTAGATTTCCGCGCGGACATCTACTCGCTCGGATGCATCTTGTTCCGGCTCGTGATCGGGCATCCCATCTTCGAGGATGAAGACCCGGTGGTGGTTATGGACGCGCATCATTCCGTGGACCCCCTCCCGTTAATCCGTGAAAACAAACAGATACCGCTCGTCTTTCACGATATCCTCAGCAAGATGCTCGAAAAAAATCCCGACCACAGGTACACGGATTACAAAGCCCTGATCGAGGACATCGCGGCACTGATCGGCAAAGAATCCGGCGGACTTGCGACTCAACTGATAGATGTGGGCACGCCGATCAAAGGGAAATATTTCATCGAGGAGAAACTGATGGACCTCGATGAAGCCAATTTATATCGCGGCAATCATCTTCAGACCGAAACCCCCGTTCTGCTGTGGTTCTACAAGTTGGGAAAGACCAAGGAATTGAGCGAGAAATTCTCCGAGATCATGCAGCAGGTCTCAACATTCGAACATCCCGGGATATTGCTGCATCTCGGCTGGGGACGTGACAAGGGCGCCTACTTCATCGCAACCGAATACAGAACCGAGACGGTCGATAACTATATCACCGAGCATGGGCCCCTCAACGAGGAGACCGTGCTCGAACTGCTGAAGCAGATCATCGACGCCCTGAGATACCTGCGTACCGCCGGGATGGAATATTTCGGTTCACTCTCCCCCCGCACGATGTTCATGGTCACCCAGCCGAACCCCCGAATCAAGCTTTGCGGCTTCGAACGATCCGTACTGTTCAACGAACTCTTCAAGAAAAACCTCCCGTCGTATCTTGCGCCCGAGCAGATCACCGGGCTTGGCAAGATCACGTTCGCGGTCGATATCTACGCCCTCGGGCTGGTTGCATTCTACCTGCTCAAGGGGAAACATCTATACCGGGGAGAGCCTGAAGAAGTCACTAAGATGCAGGTCTTCGCATCGGAACCCGAAGAGCTGTCGGAACCTGATATCACCGAAGAAATGCGCAGGATCATCAGGAAATGCATCGTCAAGGACCTGACAAATCGTTACGACTCGTACCAGGATCTGCTGGATGACATTGACGATTATCTCTCCCAGATCAGTGGCCGGGACAAGGAAGACACCGTACTCAACTTCCTGCCGGGCAAATCAAGCTGGCGTACGGTCATCGACACCGTCTCGGAAGACCGCTCGCAACTGGTGTACAGGATTCCTTCCAACCCGACCGGCATACGCGGCGTTTTCGCGATATGCAAGGGTCATGGCACCGAGGAAGAATCACGCAATGCCGAGCGTCTCGCAATGCAGGTATTCGAGGACACATTCTCATTCAGCTACCTCTCGGGCATCGATATCCTCGACAACCCCAACACCCTCGCCGAACAGGCTATCCAGAAGGCCAACGGCGTGCTCAACCAGGAAGCGTTCCGCCTGAACCGACTCGGGCAGTTCGGAGCCGAGATACTGCTTGCCATAGTAACCAAGAACCGCCTGCACCTCAGCCGCGTCGGACCCGGTTTCGCGTATCTCTTCCGTGGCGGGAACATCCGCACATTCATGCGGCGTCCCATGGAAACCCGTTTCATGGGAAAAGATATGACCGTCAGGGTTGAAGCAACCGAACGTCACCTTCGCGCCGGGGATATCCTCGTGATGGGCACCGGCGACCTCGGAAGGGCATTGGCCGATGTCGAGCTCAAGAATACCGTGCTGTCAACCATAGACAGCCAGGAAGCCTGCGAGCGGATCATCAGCCTTGCCGCATCGCGCTACAAGGGAACCGGGCATAACAAGAAAGCGATGTCGGTTGAGGTCATCCAGTTCGGTGATGTGGATGAGATCAACGTCGCCCACCCCGGACAATTCGCAAGCGAACCGGTGCTGCATCACTACATCACAAAGGGTACCGCGTTCATGGAAAGCGGGATGTACGACAAGGCCATCCAGGAATTCCAGAAAGGTCTTGAAATCAACCCCGACGCATTCAGCCTGAATTTCCAGCTTGCATTGGCATACCAGGGTAAGGGCGCTCTCGACGTGGCACTGCATCACCTGAATAAAGCGATGGAAATATTCCCCAACTTCATCGACGGTCATATCAAGTTGGGGGAAGTTTACTACCAGAAAGGCCAGATACGCCGGGCGAGCACCGAATTCGAAATCGCGGTAACGCTGGGGGGGAATTCGCCCGATCCTTACCTCGCACTCGGCTCATTCTACTACCGTGAATCGCTTTTCTCATACGCGGCGAAAGCATTCAGGAAGGCGCTCGAATTCGATCCGAACAACCAGCAGGCCGAACGTAACTACAAGATGGCCCTGCGTAAGGCCAAGAGCATCACCGGTGCTCTCGCCGAGGGGGCCAAGAAGGTTAGTCG
>CBDVBS010000426.1:0-3723 GCA_965372275.1 uncultured bacterium
CTAAGGTATGCAGGGCGCAAAACGGGTTGATTGTTACATCCCCGCCGTCGTCGAAGAGAGATGTGTAACCATCATTATTTTCAATATCCCATCCCTGCTGATTATGCATAAGTATTGCGCGTACACTGTAGCCGGTAACTGGAAACGGGTTCTTCAGCGTGATGTAAAGCTCCATCCAGTGCTGGTCCGGCCAAAATTCTTCTATCTGTATTCCGAAGCAATCATAGCAGTGTGGTGGAAACAGAAACGGCGTGACGTTATAATGCGCCATCGCTTCGCGGTTTGGAAGGACGGTCGCCGTCTCTGTCGCGGGGTCGAATGAGACTTTGAATATGCCGAGCAGATTATGTCCCGGCGCGGATGTTATATCCTTAGCTCCGGGATTCTCCACAGTATTGGCTAAGTTGGATGGATTGTCCGGCAATACAGGGGAATTGCCATGAGAGCAACCGAGTAATAGGCAAAGGCAAATCAGCAGCCAGACTGAAACCGCCGCCGGCGTTGCTTTACGCATAGTGAACCTCCTGAATTCAATTGTCTCCTGCCTGTGTAAAACAATTATAACATGGAAAAGTTTGTACCCCCAAACCTTGTTGCCGTGGTATAATCAGGAATTATTATCAATGCTTTCGAGGTGCATGATTTGCCGTTAATGAAAATAATGCTTCCGCTCATAGGTCTGGTTGTTGGAGGCGCGGTTGGATATGGCGTTTACAAATTCATAGGATGCCATTCCGGTGGCTGACCGATGACATCGAACCCGTGGAGTTCGATAGCAATATTCGCATTGATCGGATTGATGCTGGGGATAGGGAAATAACTTCGGCATACCCCGTTATTTGACCCCACGCACCTTCAATCAAACTCCCTGGTGCCACGGACAACCGAGTCTTCGAGGTTGCCCGTGTTCTTGTTGTCCACTCCCTTCCGCCTTCGCTACGCTTCATCGGACAAGTACGGTCGTGGTTCGGACGCCTGACCTCCGGGTGACAGCTTCCGGGTGACACGCCCACACGCGTCTTCGCGTTTGGGCGTGTTGATGATATGGTGACCGGGACACGCCCAAGGCCGAAGACGGCCGTGGGCGTGACACCCGGAAGGATGATAGTCTTTAAGTGGATGCATATCTATTCACTTCCGGGTGCCACTGACAAGCGTCAACAAAAACTCCATACCCCAACAGAGGTCCCGAAGCTTGTCAGTGTTTTCTCCGTGTGCCACCGCTTCTCCGAGTCTTCGAGGAAAGCGGTGTCTTCTCAACACCGCTATCAGCTTAAGAAAGCTGAGTAGCGGTGGCACACGGAATGAATGATTATGCTGGCGGGACGCCTGCGCTACAACCCCTACAACCCCTACAACCCTACGTCACCGCGTCCAGAACTTCGGCGATGTCGATGCTCTGAATCTCATCCTGCTTGCCCAAGTCGCCGATGCCGTCACGCAGCATCACGCTGCAGAACGGGCAGGCCGAGATGACCTTACTCGCGCCGGTATCGACCGCCTGCTGTGAGCGCATGACATTGATACGGTTGCCGATGGTCTCTTCCCACCACATACCGCCGCCTCCACCGCCGCAGCAGAAACTCTTGTCGTGATGCTTCTCCATCTCGACGAGATCCACGCCGGCTTTTCGCATTATTTCACGCGGTTCATCGTAGATATTGTTATACCGTCCGAGGTAACAGGAATCGTGGTAGCAGGCTTTACCGTCCGATGCAAACTTGCCGTTCGGTTTCAACTTGCCTTCTTTTATCAGATCGAGGAGGAATACCGAATGATGTTCCACTTCGTACTCCCCGCCGAAACGGGGATATTCATGCTTCAATGTATGATAACAGTGCGGGCAATGCGTGACGATTTTCTTCACGCCGTACCCGTTCATCACTTCGATATTCATCTCCGCTAACACCTGGAACAGCATCTCGTTGCCGATACGTCGCGCCGAATCGCCGGTGCATTTTTCCTCGTTGCCGAGGATCGCATAATTCACTCCCGCCTTGTTCAGCAGGGATACCATCGCGCGTGATATTTTCTTTCCGCTGTCATCAAGCGCGCCGATGCATCCGACCCAGTACAGCACATCGAATTCGCCCTTCTCCGCCGCGATGGGGACATCGAGATCCTTCGTCCAGTCGGCGCGTTTCTGCCAGTTTATCTCCCACGGATTGCCGTGGACTTCCAAATTCTTGAAAAACTTATTCAGCTCCGGCGGATACTGACTCGACATGAGCACCGCGTAACGCCGCATTTCGACGATCTTCTCAACATGCTCGATTGCAAACGGGCAATGCTCCTCGCAATAGCCGCAGGTTGTGCACGACCATATGACATCCTCGGCGATGATCTCGCCCACCATCGGCGTGGCATCCTCGGGGGTTTTACCATCCTTCAGGAGCGGTTTCTCAAGGGACGACATATAATCCCTCAGGCCGGTGATGAGCTTCTTCGGCGAGAGTGGTTTCTCTGACTCCCACGCGGGACATCCCTCCTGGCACCGCCCGCATTCAACGCAGCATACGAGGTCAAGCAGATGCTTCCAGTTGTATTGCTCAATACGCTCGGTGCCGAATTCCTCGGCCTCGTCGATATCAACGTACGATGCCACTCCCCTCGGTGTCAGCTTCTGGAAGTACTCGTTGAACGGGCACGCGAAAAGGTGCATATGCTTCGAGTACGGCAGAAAAACAAGGAAACAGAGTATCAATATCAGGTGCAGCCAGAAGGAGATGTTATACAGGGCAAATAACACACCCTGCGATGCGCCCGCTAAGGCATTACCGATCGGTGCGCCGACAAACGCCCATTTTTCGAGCGGTGAATCAACCATGGCATATTTGAAAACATCAATCAACATGGCGAATATTACGATCCCCAGGATGAGAAGCAGGACATTGTTCGCGTCCGGACTCCACTCAAGCCGGTCGGGTTTGATGACGAATCGCCGGTAGGCAGCCATTGCCAATCCGATAAACACGAATACGATGAACAACTCAACTAAAAGCTGTAATATCCCCAGGAATACCGAGTGCTCGAGCCTCTCCCCGATCACCGGGATGAATGCTTCGCTCAGCATGAAAACGTTCCCGATCACCAGTACCACGAAGCCGTAGAATATAAGGAGATGCGTCAGTCCGGTGTATCCTTCGCGCAGGATATTCTTTTGTCCGAAAACAAGCCACAAAGTTGTCATAAGCCTGTTGCCCGGCCGGTCGAACCTGTTTTCCGGCTGCCCGAGGGTGATGAGCCTGTACTTGCGGTAAACCGCTAAGCCGAAGATGATAACGGCGGAGAGAGTGATGATAATGAAAAATAACCATCCCGGGATAAACCAGATGTTGGTGTACATCGGACTGTTCATCAGAAACTCCAGTTATTGAAATCGTCCCCTACTTCAACATCTCCTTGAGCATGACCAGCTTCTGTATTTCGCTTGTTCCTTCATATATGGTCAGTACACGCGCGTCGCGGTAGTAACGTTCGACCGGGAAATCCTCAATGACACCATACCCGCCATGGATTTGCACGGCATGCTCCGTCACTCGGTTGGCCATCTCGGATGCATATAATTTTGCCATCGACGCTTCCAGCGGGCATTTCTGTTTCTTGCTGTCGAGATATGCCGCGCGATATACGAGAAGCCTTGCGGCTTCGACATCCATCCTCATCTCGGCGAGTTTGAATGAAATTCCCTGGAACGCCGTCAGCGGCTTGCCGAACTGGTGA
>CBDVBS010000427.1:0-3718 GCA_965372275.1 uncultured bacterium
CGGCGGGTCCCACCACATCGCGGCGTTACGTCCGTGGAACCGGATATAGCCGGTATCGGCGCTGACCCATGTGATCGGCGGCATCAGGCCGCGAAGATTCGGCTCATCGACGATGGTGAATATCAACCCGCGCTGCTGCAGGAAATCATGGACAGACTCATCCGCCCACTCCGAGTTGCGGAATTCAACCGCGATGGGGAGCGGGTCAAACAGCGTGCGAATGGCGTCGATCCAGCTCAGCGACGTGTCATCCAGCTTGAATGAATATGGAAACTGCGCGAGCAGGCAGCCGAACACGCCCGTGTCGATCAACGGTTTGATCGCCTCGCGGAATTCCGACGCATCCCGGTCGCTTACTTCGCGGGTGTGGGTGAAATCCTGGTGGAGTTTGACATTGAAGATCGTATTGCCGCCGGTACGTTCGTACGACCGCGCGAACGACGCCCGGGTCGGCATACGGTAGAATGTGAAATTGACCTCGACCACCGGGAAGTGCCGCGAATAGTACTCAAGCCGCTTGTTCGCCGGAAGGTCCGACGGGTAGAATTTTCCCTGCCAGTCATCGTATGAATAACCGGCACATCCTATTAAAAGCTCTGCGGGCATACATACCCTCGGTTTCAACGTGTCATACGAATACGGTCTCAATTCTAACATTTTCAAACCTCCTTGAAGCTGGGGACAGTCCCCAAGTCGTCCCTCAATTTATATATCCTGGGGACAGTCCCTATTCACGTTGCGGCGTAAATTTACAATCCGGCGTTTTGGGACAGTCCCCAGGTCGCCCCTCATTTTGTTGCAGGTTCATAATCTTTCTGTCCTTCGTAGGGGTTAACCGGAGGTTAATCCTCTCCGGGCGAACCGCCGATTCGCCCCTACTGGTCCGAACGGGTATCGTCGGTCTCTGACCGACGCCCGCAGGTCGAAGACCTGCGGTACCCATGGCCATAACTCACCCCGTACTCCACATCCATACACCGCCCGGGCCCAGAGTCTTGGCGATCCCGATCTCCCGCACATCCGGACCCATCTTCTCGCCGTCCTCGGGTGGTAAACGTTCAAGTATTTTCAAGTTTTGGCAATTTAAGCTGCACACTCCGAAATGCTCATCCACGGTGCCGTCGAATATATACGGCCCCTGGCCCATCGTCTTCGGAGCCAACCTTTTGTAGGCATCGGGGAACAATGTCACCTCGTAGGTACCGGTCTTGTCCTCCATCGACATGAATTTCATATATCTATTCCCGCGCTTCGTTCGAATACGTCTCGCGGCGATCATCCACCCCGTCATCTTCACTCTCTTGCCGGAATTCTGTACAAGTTTCGATGCGGAACTTAGCTTATAGTTGCACAAAATCGACTCGAAAAGGTCGAGCGGATGGGTGCTGGCCAGATAGCCCAATGCCTCCGCCTCGATGGCACATTTTCGTCTTAATGAATAATCAGCTAATTCGGGAGGCATATGCACTTCCTCGCGCGGGGCCCTCAATAACGCAAGTTCCCTGCTCTCCTCGCGCGCGGTCTTATCCTTGGCGATCGGCGACGCGTACAACTGCGCCATCAACTCCGGGCGACCCGGGCCGAGGCTCTCCATCGCGCCGAGACGTATCAATGTGCGCACCTCCTCAAAACCGGCATCGGTGCGCGTGAGGAAATCATCCAGGTCGATGAACGGCCCGCCCTCTTCCCGCGCGCGAAGTATTGATTCCAGCGAATCGTAGCGCAGGCCGCGTATCGCCATAAGCCCTACCCGCAACTCATCGCCGCGTCCGGCGTAATCGTGCTCCGAGAGATTGATATCCGGCAGGAGTATCTTCAGGCCGAAGCGCCGCGCTTCGCCGATGTACGCCCCCGGGCCGTAGAATCCACCCATATTGCTCAACACCCCGGCTATGAATTCCGCCGGGAAATGCGCCTTCATATAAGCGCACTGGAAGCTGAGAAGCGCGTACGATGCCGAATGGGCTTTGCAGAAAGCATACCCCGCGAAGCTCGACATCTGCCGCCATATCTCAATCACGGTTTCCGGGTCGATCCCTTTCTCGAGGCAGGAGCGGAGGAAGTTGCTCTTGAGAGATTCCATTGCGGTACGCGAACGGAGCTTCCCGCTCATCGCGCGTCGCAGCAGATCCGCCTCGGCAAGGCTCAGTCCGCCGAGATGATGCGCCACCTTGAGCACATCCTCCTGGTAGATCATCACGCCGTGCGTTTCGCCCAAAAGCTCTTCCATAAGCGGATGCAAATATTCGGTCTTCGACGGATCGCGGTGCCGCTCGATATACTGGTCCATCATCCCGCTCTCGGCGACGCCGGGCCGTATCACGCTGCTCGCGGCGGTGAGATCCTCGAATGTCTCGGTACGCAGCTTCCTAAGCAGGTTACGCATACCCGGCGACTCAATGTAGAAGCACCCCATCGAGCGTCCCTCGCGGATGAGCTTCTTCGTCTTCACATCGTTGAGCGATGTCGCGTAATCATAAACATCGATCTTCGTCCCGGTATTCGCCTCCGCCGCGCGATGCGAATCCTCCAGCACGCCGATGGAACGCTGGCACAGCAGGTCGAGCTTAATGAGACCGACATCCTCGACGCCGTGCATGTCGTACTGTGTTACCACCAGCCCTTTCGTCGCCACTTCGAGCGGAAGGAGATCGGTTATCGGGCATGGCGCGATGACGATCCCGCCGGGATGCACCGACAGGTGACGCGGAAATCCGGCGATAGCCCGGGTGACCCGGAATATGGTGGTCATCGGTTCGGTCTCGGTATCGATGTCTTTACATTCGGGATGCTTCCCGGTCATATTGCCGGTTGTGCGAAGATACGGGATAAGCCGCGTGATGCGCTTGATCTCGTTGTCGGGAATTCCCAGCGCCTTGCACACTTCGCGCACCGCGCTTCTCGCCGCGAAAGTGACATAGGAACATATCATCGCCACCCGGTCGCGCCCGAAACGGTCGTAAACATATTCCAGCACCTCGTCGCGTTTTCGCCAACTGAAATCGATATCGATATCCGGCGGCGATTCGCGCTGCGGGTTGAGGAATCGCTCGAAGTAGAGGTTATGCTTCAACGGATCGACATCGGTCAGGCCGAGCGCGAATGAGACGATGCTGTTGGCTGCGGAACCGCGTCCGACGGTGTGCATCCCGCGCTCCTTAGCCCACCTGAGTATGTCGTCCACGACCAAAAAATAACTGATGAACCCGAGTTCCTCAATAACCTCCAGTTCATAGGTGAGACGTCGCACCTCCTTCTGGGTGAGCGGTTTATAGCGCCTTTTGAGTCCCGCGTAGGTCCGGTCGAACAGTTCCTCGAACGGCGTGCGGCCTCCTTCGGGCTCGTAGCGGGGGAAGTGCCACTCGTCGCGTTCGAGCCTGAAGTCGCACTCCCCCGCGAGCATTCCCGTATTCAGCACCGCCTGCGGCATGTCCTCGTAGAGCGCCGATATGTCGGCGGGATCTCTCATCCGGCAGGTTTTCGGTACGGCCTCCTCCTCAGGCAGCGTACCGACGGTGCTCAGCGTGCCTATCGCGCGCAGCACGCGATGAATTTCGTACCCGTCCTCGTCAGCGAAGAAGACCGGAGGAAGCGCGACCGGTTTGATCCCTTCCTCCTCGCAGATGCGCATCAGGTCGCGATTACGTGATGCCTCCCCCGTTTCGCCGGTACGCACGATCCCCCCGAGAAGTCCGTCCCAGGTCCCGACGCGGCTTAT
>CBDVBS010000428.1:0-3705 GCA_965372275.1 uncultured bacterium
CTGTTCGAAGGGTTTCGGGAATAAATTCCCAAAACACCAAACGTGTCATTAGGATTGAGGAGGAACAATTACCCCGAAGGAGTTTTCTTCTCCTTCTTAACTCTCACCCTTGCTTTGACTTCACCCACGGCGCCCCGTCCTATACGGGCATTGAATTCCCTGCATATCGTGGGAGCGTGAAGTTTCATTTCCTCTCTTGATAATATTTCGGTGACGAAGATGGTGAGGATGTTCCCGCTCACCTTGAAGCCGGTGACATAAGTCTGAAGTGTCGGCGGGATGACATCCATAAGATGCATATCGAGTTCCTCATCGGTTGGGGGTCCCTCGAGGTTATGCTTCTTCGCGATACGTGAGACTATATCATCGAGGTTTTCGAACACAGGATATTTATACCATATAATCGCCGATGGCGGTGCCGGAACACGGGCGAGTTATGGAGGCCGCATCGGCTATTGAGACCAATCCCATGAATCAACTCGTTTTTGCAGCAAACCGGGTACCGTAGGTCTCCGACCTGCGGCACGACATAAGGGCAAGTGTAGGTCGGGAGACCTACACTACCCGTTTACTCAAGTGTTAGTTACTGGGATTGGTATAATAGAAATAGATATACTTTAATAGGATAGGACTTCGGGAGGAAGATCATGCGTAATATAATATTCGCGGCACTGATACTCATTTCACTTATCCTGATCAATGCCTGCTCCGGGAGTGAAGATATCCCCCTTATTCCCAACTCGACATCGGGACATGCCGCATCTGAGACAACCACAAGCTGCTGGGGCATGTGGCAATGTATCGTTGACTGGGATGCAGGCACCATCGATATAGTGCCGCTTCGCCAGGCGGATAAGGCGCTGAATATCGTGAGCCTGCTCGAACCACCGGCAGGTGTGAATCTTGGCGTGAAATTCGGCACCCTTATCGTTGATGCCGAGAATCACATCCTGAGCACCGATGTTTTCATCAAACATCCCGTGTCCCCGATGTTCGGCAGGTTCAACGGGTTCGACGTGAGGGGGATCGTGTTCGGCCCCGAATTGACGAATGCCGACGGCATGAGCGCATACTTCAACCCCGACGACTTCACCGGCACGCCGTATGGTTACATCGACGGTCTTCTCGGGGTTCCCGATATGACCGGGCACTATTCCGAACTGTTCAGCGGATACAAATATTTCTGCGATGATCTTGGCCCTGATGATGACCTTGCCGAGTTCTTCTCGGTTCCCGACAACCTCGCGAACAGGGGTATTTTCACCGAAGGCACAAAGAATTCACGTTTTTACGAACTCTACTTCGGGCCGAATCCAAACAAATTCATGGTATTCAACTACGCGGTATATGCATCCCATGCCTGGCCAAAGGGGACGCCGCCGTTCGATATCGACGCATTCGATGTAACCACCGCGAACCAGGCCGAGCCTGTATTCGCAAGGGTAACAGAGACATTCAACTCCCTCACATACAACCCGGATTTCGGTGTCGGCATGGGTGCCATCGGATTGCAGATCGACGTGTTCGACTGGCTGAAACCGTCGGAGCCCAACCCGGTATGGATCGAGGCCATCGGGGTAATTCCGGAAACACAGGCCGCGTTCGTGGAAGAAATTGATGAGCACTACACCCGCTATTACGTCGAAGTGGACGGTTCTCCCCTCACCGCCGGACAGATCGATATCATCATAACAATCGAGGATGAGACGACATATGGCGAACACTATTTCATGAACCTTCTATATGACAGTCATCCATTGTACGATCAGGAAATCATTACAAAATTCGTGCATCATACAACCGTTGAAGAATACAGCCTTTTCCCATTCGTGGAACCTTTCGATGGTTTAGGCGAAGAATGGACACTCACCGATAACTGGACACTCGAAGAGGACAACAGCCTTCTCAACAACCAGGATGATACCGATTGCTATGCAACATACCTGAGCGATGCAACGAGTCCGCAGATACCCGTTCCTCAAAGTAGCGAAGACCTTATCCTGATGATGTGGCATACGGTGGATGTCGAGAACGACTACGACGAAATTTATGTGCAATTCAACGATGCTACTGTGGAGCCGGTCAGGGGGATGCTATACAACGACGATGATACTTCCGGATGGACAGGTGAATTGAGCGTAGGCTGGTCGGCATTCGAACTCGGCACCGATTATAACGGCGACTGGTTGGATATCCGGCTCATGTCCGATGCCGACGGATCGGGTCAGTGCCAGTCCAGCGGATATTATGGCTGGCAGATACATCACATGATTCTCGGTTTCGCCGACTCAGTCGAATTCCCGCCGATCATTGAGGCCATTGACGGACCTAACAATGTCGGCACGGCGGGACCTCATACCTACACGGCGGATATCTTCGACTATAACGGTCCCGGTATCTATGATTACTATTGGGAAGTTGGTGACGATGACCCGCCTGAGTATGACGATGGTCCGGGAAACGGGGACGGGTCGATAGATATAACATTCCCATCCAACGGGAATTACCTTGTCAGGTTGCGCATCGGGCATCAAAGCGGAACACCGGTTTATACCACTTACCCGTTGATGGTCACCTACTTCGAGGTGCCGCCCAATTCCATCATCAAGGATTTCGAAGACCCGCTTGGATCGGAGTGGAGCTTCCACGATCTTTCGACATCCGAATATGGCGAGTACTGGGGGTTGATGGATATACTCGGTGAAGGTGCATTGGATGTTGACGGCGATGACAATGGCTGCTATCCAAATAACCAGTTCAGCGAGGCAAGATGGCAGGTGACGATTCCGGCATCGGGCAATGCGGTGCTGATGCTGAGGCACATGATCGATGCCGAGAATTCGGGGACCGATTATTGTTTCGACGGGGGTATGGTCGCCATCGACGCTAACATTCTAACTTCATCCGCGATCCTCAGCGGTTGGGAAAACACACACGATGATGGTGCATTCACCGGCAACACCGGCGGTTATACGGAACCGTCCGGCTATTTCGCATGGTCCGGAGAGAACCCGTCATATCCATCGAACTTCGATTCGTCATATCTCGATATTTCCACATACGCCGATGGCAACCCACACACGATCAGCCTGTTGTTTGACTCTGACGGCTCCGCGAGTTGCGAAAGCGGCGGGAGTTACACAAGCTGGTCAGTCGCGGAGATTGGAATATTCTACGATTGATCAAAACCGAATTTTATTAAGGGTCCCGGGTGCCGCCTACAAACAAGTCCTCGAAGTTTGTAGGTGACCGAGTTAAGGATTTCGCAGCAAACAAACGATATGAGACACCCACAAGGACATACAATCTCCGTGGATAATCTACCACCCGTTATGCTTATGAGACGTATCCTGCTTTCATAAGATTTATTCCCGGCAAAGGATTGCCGGGCTACATTACTTAGATTCGCAATCCTCAAGCCGGTGAGATTTGCAGGGTCTAAGCGTGCCACCCGACGAGTCACATTGGGGACAGGCACCGGACTTACCGCACGGTTACAGATGGCGAAATATGCGGTAGTGCGTGCGGCAAGTCCGGATGCCAGTCCCCTAATCGAAAACCCTTAAGAAGGCGGGAAGGCAACCGTCATTTGGCGACAAAAGGAACTGTCTGAAGGTATCTGTATGGAAGGGGACTGTCATCCTGTCTTCAGGTGACTGTCCCCAATGGCGCATTTTTAAGCTTTCAACACTGCTCTGGCAGCGG
>CBDVBS010000429.1:0-3667 GCA_965372275.1 uncultured bacterium
AATACGAAAGCAGATTGATTACATTCACGCGAATCCAATCAGAAGGGGATTTGTTGTTTGAGGAGGAGGGGTCGCTTAGGATTTCCGTTGATTCTTTTCCTTCATATTGATCACCTACAAACTTCGAAGACTCGTTTGTAGGCGGCACCCGGGTGTCTTACTATGAGCGCGCATCATCGGTCGCAGAGCGACCTATAGATACGCGCTACCCAAGAAATACGCGCTACCCAAAGAGATATGCGTCACCTTGGGGATACGCACTACCCAAAAGAAATGTAGCCCACGAATCCCATTTCGTGGGTATTCCATATATAATCAACACGTGGTTCGGAAAGGGACATACATCCTCATCATACACCTGTCAAAAAAGGCCGATATTCTCGTCGGGAAAATTGTAAAGCATCATTTCGAACCGGGATATTACGCTTATGTCGGCAGTGCATTAAATGCGCTTGATGCAAGACTTATGCGGCACTTCGGATACAAACCGAAAAAGATCCACTGGCACATCGATTATCTCCTGCAGCGGGCGAAAGCTGCGGCGGCATTCGTTTATGAGTCTGATACTCGCAATGAATGCCGGATTGCAAAAGCAATGGCGGCGAAATATCCTGTCCCCGTAAGTAAATTCGGGTCTTCTGATTGCGGATGCGAAGGGCATTTATTCTATATAGGGAAGAAACTGCCAACGGATTTTCATGGAGGGGAGATAAGGGTTGGGAAATACAATTTGCACCGATGGAGCACCGATGATCAACCCCAATCGTCCGATGTGTCATCCTCGCCAAGGAGACCCCGTACCGCCGGCGGGAGATAAAGCCCGGTGATATCCATTCCCTTCATCGTTTCAATAAGGACGCTAATCTTTTCTTCTTCGGTAAGCTTGGAATCTATAACGACCGCGCGTTTTTCCCTGAGCCTGTAATAACCGCCCCTGCCCTCGTCCAAGGACTCATAGGACACATCATAACCAAACCGCAGCAATGCATCCTCGAGATATTTTCGAAGCTCTCTCCCGCGCATATCTCCTTGATTATACCATCAAAAAAAAGCCCCCTCTGCGGGGGCTGTGAATTGTCGAATCCGGATTTCGGTTACGTGGTAGCCGGTACTTCATCATTGCTGTTCGTCTGATCGGCGACATATTCCTCACGGTAGTTATCGATCACCTGGTTAACAACACCAAGAATGATCATCAGGGCGAACGGCAGGAGGAACGCCCACAGACCCATCGCGGTGTCACTTGTCAGTACCGAAACTACATTTGTCGCGACGAGAACCCCGGCCACGCCCATGGCAAAGTCAAACGCGCCCAGCATCGCCGTAAGCACTATCACGAACGGCTTGAAGAACTTCCATGAAAGAAGGGCTCCCACAATACCCATTGCAGCCGCGATGCCATAAGCAACCGGTTGGGGTGTAATCGAAACAAGCGCGAAATATCCTATGAACGCGCATCCATAGAATCCCAGCACAATTACCGCGATCCAGCTCAGCCACCAGAATGCGGCGCCGCCGAGTACCGCACCGCCTATTAAACCGAGATAATCCCATATCCCGTAGACGGCTTCATTAGGGACAACACTTGCCCCGGTTCCGCTCAAACCGAGCGCGTCCATAACCATCAGGCCTAAAAACGCACCGATAAGGGCACCGAAGGTGATGACGACGACACGATACATTCGGTAGCCGTAGTAGCACACCAGCAAACCGACAACGATCAGTATAAAATGGTAGAGCAGACCCATATCCTGGGCCATGTTCATCCATCCCGAATAACCCTTTTCGGAAAGTGTCTGTAAGAAACCCGGCTTTAAAAGAAGGACCGATTCCATTTCAACGCCTCCTCATTCACTAAATCGACACAGTCGAAGTCCTTGTTTATAATATCCACTTCAGGTGGTTAACCTCTGACCTCGACTCTGTTATAATCGGTACACGTAGGCTGGAGGACCCATATGCCCCGATTGCATATTATTATCGCCGCGATCTCTATTTTATTGTTCACCATCACCGGGACGGTTTACGGTGACACGGGGGAAGACTTAATCGTATCTATTACACTTGAAGAAGCCTTAAGCTTGGCCTATACCAACAATTTAGAACTGCAAGCGGCGTCGGAAGCGCTTATAGCCGCGCGTTTCGGTGTTGACGCCGCCAAAGCACTGGACTGGTTCAGCCTGACTGCGGCGGGTTCGAGCACCAAGAGCGGACCGGCGGTTGTTCAGGAAATACCGGGGCAGGATCCGATCGTGGTTTCGCCGAGCACATTCCAGCATGCATTTTCACTGACATTGGCACAGCCGATCTTCACATTCGGACTCAACAGGAATTTGAAAAAAATCGCCAATTTTAATTACGCCGCATCTGTTTGTGATTTCGAAACCAAGCTCGATGAAATTCAATTTTCGGTGGCAAGCTCATACTACGACCTGATCTATCTCGAAGAGCTGCTCGATGTCCAGCGGCAAAATCTGGAACGGGCGGAGAATGACAAACGTATCGCCGAGCTTCGCTTCGATGCCGGACAGGTCCCGCGATTTGAAGTGATACGCACCGATGTCGCGGTGAAGAACGCGGAAGAAGCTCTTATCGGTACAGGGAAGGCGCTCAAGGTTGCGAAACTTGCATGGCAAAGACTTCTCGGCGTGGATGAATATATCGCTCCCGTCAAGATGGACCCGTCGGAGATCATTCCCGTAGAGCTTGACTTCAGCCTTGAGGATGCACAGGCGGTTGCGCTCGAAGAGCGTCCGGAGTTGAAGGGTTTACAAATCGCCGTCGATGCCGCCGAAATCGGTGCAAGCCTTAAGACATTGAGGCCGGATTTGCGATTCATAGCTTCGTACAACGTCGCATCGGAAGGCACTGCATTCAGCAACTCCGAGGGCTGGAGGCTGATGTTCAATTTCAATATGCCTCTCTGGGACGGTGGCAAGGCCAACGCGGAATGGGCACAGGGCAAACACCAGGCTGAGCAATTGCGAATCCAGGTCGCCGATCTTGAAGAGCTTATAAAGATCGAAGTCGCTGATGCGTATTTGGCTATCGAGGAAGCAGCAGAGCGGATGAATGCCACCGCTGCTACTCTTGAACTCGCGGAAGAAGCGAAACGTATGGCGGAAGTGGGATACAAGGAAGGGGTTGTGACACTGCAGGATATCCTTGCCGCCGAGGTTGACCTGGCCGGTGCGAAGGCGAACAGCATCGGCGCGGTTTATGATTACATCAAGGCTTTAGCGAAGCTCGACAAAGCGATGGGGGTTTATGAAATGCCTCGGTTGGAAGGATTGGCGGTAGAATAAGCATTCGACCATCAACAACAACTTCATGATCAGAACCCCGGATGTCACTGACAAGCGAGTCTCCTGTTGCGGGTTTCGTCATTTCCTATCCGGGTGGCACTGACTTGTGAGTCTTCGAGCATGTCAGTGTCTTCTCCTGGTGCCACGGATAAGCGAGTCTTCGAGCTTACCCGTGCCTCCTTATGTCCACTCCCTGACGGTCGTGGTTCGGAGCTTGACGTCCTGGTGCCACTGACAAGTGGGTAGCGCGTATCTATAGGTCGCTCTGCGACCGATGATGCGCGCTTGAACGAGTCTTCGAGTCGTCCAGTGTCTTCTCCTGGTGCCACGGATAAGCGAGTCTTCGAGCTTACCCGTGCCTC
>CBDVBS010000430.1:0-3666 GCA_965372275.1 uncultured bacterium
CAAGGATGAGTGAGGGAGTTAACCCACGAAATGGGATTCGTGGGTTACATTTATAGTAGTTATTAATCATTTTTAGCTAACATCGAACGAATTAAAGACACTCATAGAACACCCCAAATCTCCCCCCCTAACCCCCCCCGTGGACGGGGGGGGGAAGAAGAACGGATATCAGATAGCTAAAACCCATTAGTTTCCCCTATATTTTCAATAAGGATGAGTGAGTATGGCAAAACCCACGAAATGGGATTCGTGGGTTTCAGGATTATATAAGAAATCAAGAATGAGCTTCGGTGGAAATGACAACCCTGTATAGCGTGATGTCATTTATCCTACTGGACCATAGCCTCATGGGTGGATTCCTCAACATCCTTATCGTTTTTGTGATACTTCGGCACGAGGACGGTGATCGGCTCTTGCACGCCGACACCCTTTGCGAATCGTCGCAGCCGTACGAGTACGGTGAACGTGACTTCCTGGCCTTTACCGGCAAGAAGCAGTCCGGTCTTGGTGCGAACGTCCTGGGCAAGGATCATGTAGGTGCGCAGCCCACTGAGGTTTACCTTGATAACCTTCTTCTCGGTTTCTCCAACATCGAGGTTCTCGAGGGTGCCGACAATTTTCGTGTCATAGACGTGTGGTGAGCGGCGCATTGTCACGAGGGCGGATTTGGCGGGTATGCCCTGGTTCACCATCTGGTCGAAATCGAGGGCGATCTTGAGTATCTGTCCGCCGACTACCGTTTCACCTTGACCCCAAAGCTCCGAGGATCCGTCCTTGCCGACAGGCTCCTGCTGTCTGAAGATCATCTCGGCGATGGTTTCGAGACGAGGGATTTTTTCAAGCAACTGTTGGCCGATCGCCGGGTGAGAATCGAAAGATTCCTGCTCATCCTCGGTGAGAGTCTCTCCTGAGTACATTTTCTCAAGGGTTTCCGGCAAGAGGGTGACGCACCCGATCTGGGAGAGCATAGCGGCGAGTTCGTATTTCCAGATATCCTGCAGCTCGAGTTGCTCAACGATGTGGTGGACATAGCGTTTGAGCCTGGAGGCCTTGCTGAAGGCGGTGGGATTTACGAGTGCAAGGATTTCGGTGAGGAGCTTGATTGAGCCTGAAAGCGTTTTTTCGAGAAGCTCTTTTTCCGCGGTGACAAGTTGATATTGCTCCAGGCACGCTTCGATCGATTTGGAAAGCACGCCTGGGTTGATCGGTTTGGTGAGGAACCGGAAGATGTTGCCCTCGTTCACGGCCGCCATTGCCGCGTCGAGGTCGGCCTGTCCCGAGAGAATCACCCTCACGGAATCGGCGCTCTGTTCCCTCACGTTGGTCAGGAACTGGATGCCGTCCATGCCGGGCATTCGCAGGTCGGATACAATAACGGCGTACGGCCCCTTCTCCCTGATAGCGGTTAGACCCTCTTGTCCGCCCAAGGCGGTATCGAGGTCGAAGAACTTGGACATCGAGCGCTTGAGGGCGTCGAGGATATTTGCTTCATCATCTACAAACAGTATTTTGTCACTCATCATTCTTTTCCTTTTCGGCAATGCTGCCGCAGAGTTTTACCCATTCGGGAAATTTATCGAGCATTCCAATTTTTTCAAGGTATTCAATGTTCACGACCGATTCATTTTCTATTTCGCCCGAGAAAATATTAGCGCCATCCAAAGCGTTCGCGACATGGACTGCTGTTATGCAACTGAATCCGTTATCGGGTCCACCCAGGGGGTCGTGGTGGAAATATATGGCTTCAAGGATGGGGTCCGGCAATCCCCAGAGACCAACGAGGTACCCTCCCACCGCCGCGTGAGACGTGCCGAAGACCTCCATTTCAGCCTCATGCGAGTTTAATCCGTCCTTTGTAACTTTTTCGATAACTTTTTCGTACTGGTCGGGCAGGTTTGACACGAGGACAAGCCTTCCAATGTCATGAAGCAGCCCCGCGAGAAAGGTTTCATCGACTTGTTTGTCATCCAGCTTCTCGGCTTTGGCGATCTGTTTCGCATATACAGCGGTGGTGATACTGTGATGCTGCAGCCTGTCGATCCGGAAATGCTTAACATCCTTCTGGTCGTAACTTGAGAAGACCTGCAGGGTCAATACCAATGAACGTATCACATCCAGGCCAAGAAGCGTCGCGGCTTCGGCTGGGGATGAGACATGGCGGGGCATCCCGAAGAACGCGGAATTGACGATCTGCAATATCTTGAGGGTCATGCTGACGTCTTTTTCGATGATCTTGCCGACGTTCTGCATGGAGCAGTCCGGGGAAATTAGTTCAGCCATGATTTCCTGATAGAGACCCGGCAGGCTGGGAAGATTATCCAGTTGCGAAACAAGCTGCTGCAGGGAGACATCGTGCAATAAATCGCGAAGCGCACAGGCCCGCACTACCGTACTTTTCAATATCTCAGAGTCGCATGGTTTCGACAGGTACTGGTGTGTCGGCCCCACGGATTTCAATATCATTTCGCGGTCGGAATGCCCCGACAGTACGATCCTGATCATGTGTGGATATAGGTCCTTAACCTCGGTTAACAATTGCACTCCGTCGATGCCGGGCATTCTCATGTCGGAGACGATCACATCGAACGGATTCTCCGCCAGCATTTTCAGAGCTTCTTCCCCGTCGTTCGCGAAATCCATTTCCCACTCATTACGCATAACCCGCAGCATCCGCCGGAGTCCTTCGAGGATGTTTTCCTCATCGTCAACAAACAGTATGTGTTTCTTATCTCCCATTGCCCGTTCTCCCTTATGTGAGATGTTCCTGGACTACCCGATAAGCTCAGGCACCGCTGATTCTTCCGATACGGAAGAGTCATCGGTTGAACTTGAGGTGGAGTCCGCGAGGGGCAGGCGGATAATGAACGTTGTCCCTTTGCCGACTTCGGATTCAAAGGTGATGGAACCTCCGAGCTTATCGGCAATAACATCATGCGCGATAGCAAGCCCTTGCCCGCTGCCCTTGCCAACTTGCTTGGTAGTGAAGAAGGGATCAAAAATCCGAGGGGCGATATCCTTGGGGATTCCCTTGCCGGTATCTTTAACGCGAACTTCCACGAAATCACCATCGACCATGGTGGAAATCGTGATGGTACCCTTTTCGGTTCCGCTATCTCCTATGACATCTTTGATTGCGTGTGCTGCATTGACGATCAGGTTGAGTATCACCTGGTTAAAATCTCCCGCAAGGCATGGAACGGCGGGTAGATCCGGGTCGAATTCGGTCACGATCTCCGACACATATTTCCACTCGTTTCTCGCCACAGTAATCGTGCTGCTGATCGCCTTATTGAGATCTATGAGTGTTTTCTCTTCAGGGCCCGGGTGGGCGAAGTCCTTCATCGCCCGGACTATTTTCGTCACGCGTTCGATACCCTCGAGGGACTGGTTGGATGCCTTCGGCACTTCATCGCGCAGGAATTCAAGGTCCACTTCTTCTATTAATTTCTTGACATCAAGTACGAGGGACTCGGTGACAGTATCAGTCTCGCATGCCTTGAGTAGTTCTGAATATTTGTCCACTACGTCATTGATATTATTGAATGCATCCAGCAGGAATCGGACGTTGTCGCCAACGTATTGGGTCGGAGTATTTATCTCGTGCGCGATACCTGAAGCTAATGTAACAAAGGCTTCCATCTTATTTGCCTGGTCCAATTGACTCTG